>NZ_CALHQO010000271.1:0-10556 GCF_938036635.1 uncultured Leptotrichia sp. | reverse complement strand
AATTAATATTTTTTTATAACTTCTAATATCTCGTTATAATCTTTTGAATTTATAAGTTTTTCAATGCTTTCATCGTCTTGAAACAATTCCATTAATTGCATAAGGGTTTCCAAATGACTATTTGCATCCTTAGTTGCCAGCACAAATACCAGCTGAACTTTGGAATTTCCATAATATACTGGATTATTAAGTTTCAAAAGACTTACTCCAGTGCCTATTGCTCCTTCTTCAGGTCTTGCATGCGGCATTGCCAAATTATCTCTTAAAATAACATAAAAACCTAGTTTCTCAATACTTTCTATCATAGCGTTGATATAATTTTCCATTATTATATTTTTTTCTAATAGAGGTTTTCCTGCGATTTTGATACTTTCTTTCCAGTCGATTACAGAATCTATTATTTGAATGTTACCATCAAGTATTTTTTCTAACATATGAGTTCCTTTCTGAAAAATTCTTCTAATTCTTCATATTCAGTTATTTTTGAGATTTTTTCAATAAAATTATATTTTGTAATTAACTCAAACAAGTCGTTTAAAATTCCTAGATGTTCGGTTTTGTTGATAGTTGCAAAACTCAAAAATATGTTTGCACCTTTTCCGTTTGGAAATAGAACTTTTTCTTTTACAATTAATAATGAAATTCCTGTTTTCAATACATTTTTTGAAATTGGTGCATGTGGAATTGCCATCCCTTCCTCAATAATAATATAAGCTCCATGTTTTTCGATTAATTTTATCATTTCTTCTACATAATCCTGCTTGATAAATCCGTTTTTTTGAAGTATATTTCCAGCTTTAGTTATTGCTTCTTTCCAATCACTAACTTTGTTTACAAATTGAACGTTGTTTTTATTAAGCATCTTCTTTAAAATAATTCCCGCTTCAGATAAGTCATCAATAATTTTATTTTCAAGTTTATTTTTCAAATCATTTATAAGTTTGTATTCATCTGTTATGGTTGTATTATTTTTTATTATGTCCATTATTTGCTTTAAAGAAATTTTTGTTATATTTTTTCTTATTCCATATTTTGATAAAAGAATAAAATCTTGCTCTTTAAGTAATGGATTTATTTTTATAACAGGAATATCATAGTTTTCTTCTAAATCGATAGTAGATAAAATTAAATCAATATTTGCATAATTGGGCATTGAAGTCTTTATCAAGTAGTATGGCAGAACATCTACAATATCCAAATCATAATTTTCCTTTAAGCTTTGTTCAAGCACTTTTGAACTGCCATAACCTAATCCACAAATTAATATTACCTTTTTAGTTTTTTCAGAAGTGTTTCTTTCAATAGATGCTTTTATATGAAAGCCCATAAGAGCGATTTCATCTTCTGGAAACTTTACTTCAAAAAGGCCTTCAATTTCTTCTATAGCTCTATTTACTACTTCCAAAATAGGATCTTTTTCTAAAATCAGTTCTTGAAAAACCGAATTTGTGATTTGAATATTATTTTTTATTCTATACATAGCAGGCTTTATATGGTATAAAAGTCCGTTATAAAGTATTTCATCACGTGTCAAGTCAGTTTTTACAATTTTGCTCACTTTGGAAATCATTTTTTTTATAATCAGTTCCTCGTTTATCCAGTCTTCAAACGAATTATTTTTTAAGCTGTTTATATTTATTCCCATTATTAAATCAGTTATTTCGATTAACGTTTCAGATTTTGTTTCATTTTTGTTAAGAATTTTTTGTAAGATTTTTTCAATTTTTTTATATTCTTCTGTATGAATTAAAAATTTTTTCGCAGTAAAATCTTTTTTATTCTCACAATCTTTTTCAAAATTTAAAAGCAGCAGGACGTAAGAAAATATTTTATTATAACTCTCTTCATTTATGTTTAAAAACATAACCTTTTCAATTTCTACAATAAATTTTTTTGCATTTTCAATATTTTTTTGTTTGATATATTTGAAAAAATAATCGAAAACTTGTGTTTTGATTACTTTTGAAAAATTTTTATCATTAAGGGAATCAAATAATTTTTCTAGAAGTTCAATTTTTTTTATTAAGATTTTTTGAAAGCTACCATTAATATGATAACCATCGACATTTTTATAAAGTAGTTCAATTCCCTGCATTTTAAATTCTTCTGATATCAATTTCAAATCTTTTTTTATTGTTGTTCTGGAAATTTCAAGTTCTTTACATATCTTTGTAATATTAAGCCCTTTTTCGTCAAAAAATAATATTAACTTTAAAATATCTATCCTATCTTCTATAGATAATTTATGAATTTTTTCCAAAATCTCAAATAGACTTTTAAAATCCTGATTAGTGTCAAGATAAATACTATTTTTAACTTTTTTAGTAATCTTATAGTCAAGTAATTGTAAAATACTATCAATATTATTAATATAATATCTAGCTGCTCTGTCTGAAACACCATATTTTTCAGATATTAATTTAAAATTATATTTTTCCCCTTTTATAAGATTATTCAATATTTCAGTTTCCCTATAATTTAACATAATATTCACCTTTCTATAATAATGATACCTCAAAAATTTAAATAATCAATCTAAATTACATTTCAAATATATTTGAAAAAATGTTACCAGCTGCAATTTTGTTTACAATTTTATTATTTAAAGTTTATCCAAAAATATGGAAAAAAACTTTACTTTAAAAATTGGCATCATAATACATGTATGGCACAATAATATTGTATTATAAAGTATATTTTAGATTTGAAAACTACTTTAAATTAAATAGATAAAATATGTAAGAATTATATTTTCAGTAAAAATAAATGGAAGAAATGATAAATATGAAAAAATATTAGTGTTATCTATAAAATGGCTTTAGGAATTAGTACAAATGTATTTACTTATTCTGGTAATAGTATGATTGAGGATATAATGGCTGATAAAATTATTCGTTCAAAAGAACTGGAAGACATAACAAAAGAAGAAATGAAACTTATTAAAAAATGTCGCCTGGAGGATTCGTTAGCATATAAAATTGCCAGTTCAAAAACTCCAGAGGAAATAACAGAAAAAGAAATGAAACTCATTAAGAAACATGGATATGAATTTTTGCTGTCAGATGAATTTAGAAAACAAATAAAAAAAGAGATGACTAAAAATCTTAAGAAAAAGAAATAAGCAGATTTTTATAAGGATTAAGAGTAAAAAGGGAATTTTTTATGAATAAAATCTTTTAAATTTCTTCAAATGGAAAAATATCAAGGAAATTCTCTTGACAAGTGGGAGGAAATGATATATAATTAACTAATATGAGCCTTTCCCACAAAGGACCGTTATTCTATAAAATAGAGAATAAAAACAGGAGGAAACAAAGTGAGTAAATACACTGTAATGCAAAAAAAAGAAGAAGTTGTAAGAAATTGGTATGAGATAGATGCAGAAGGAAAAGTGCTTGGAAAATTAGCTACTGAAATCGCAGTAAGATTAATGGGTAAACACAAACCAAGCTATACACCGCACGTTGATGGAGGAGATTTTGTTATCATTACAAATGCTGATAAAATCGCTGTAACAGGAAATAAATTATTAGACAAGAAATATTACAGACATAGTGGATATCCAGGTGGATTGAGAGTAAGAACTTTAGAAGAAATGTTACAAAAACAACCTACTGAAGTAATCAGAAAAGCTGTAGAAAGAATGTTACCTAAAAATAAATTAGGAAGCCAAATGATTAACAGATTGAGATTATTCACAGGATCTGAGCATACACATACAGCACAAAAACCAGAAAGAATAGAGTTATAGGAGGTAAATTTTCGTGGCAGAAAAAATTCAATATTTAGGAACTGGAAGAAGAAAAACTTCAGTAGCAAGAGTAAGATTAGTACCAGGTGAAACTGGAGTAACAATAAATGGAAAAGATATGAGAGAATATTTTGGTGGAAGAGAAATCTTGGCTAAAATAGTAGAACAACCATTAGAATTAACAGAAAATTTAAATAAATACGGAGTAAAAGTTAATGTAAATGGTGGAGGAAACACAGGACAAGCAGGAGCAATTAGACATGGTGTTTCAAGAGCATTATTAGTAGCTGATGCTGAATTAAGAGGAGCTTTAAAAGAAGCTGGATTCTTAACAAGAGATTCAAGAATGGTTGAAAGAAAAAAATACGGGAAAAAGAAAGCAAGAAGAAGCCCACAATTCTCAAAAAGATAATTGTATTATTTTATACGCCCTTGGAAACACTGGTTTTCAGGGGTTTTTATTTTTCAGAAATCGTTTGAGATTGTATGCGTAATATACAAGTAATATACATTTTTACAAACGTTGAATTTATAAATAGATACGCTAATTGTCTAAACATCGAAGAAAACAAAAAGATATTTTTTTAACTTGTAAATATTTGTTGTAATGATTACAAAATTATGATAAAATTAACTGGAAAATTTTGAAAAACAAAATATTGATTGTTAAAAATTTATAAAGATATAAAAATATATTTAATGGAGGGAATTATGGAACTATCAAAAGGTAAATTGCTGAATATTTACGAACGAATGCTTAGCATTAGAAATTTTGATTTAAAAGTAAATCAGCTTGTGAAAAGAGGAATGGTGCCTGGAATGACACATTTGTCAGTAGGAGAAGAAGCAGCGAATGTTGGTGCTATTGCGGCATTGAATGCTGATGATCTTATTACATCTAATCACAGAGGACATGGACAGGTTATCGCTAAAGGGATTGACTTGAATGGAATGATGGCTGAAATTATGGGAAAAGCTACTGGAACTTGTAAAGGTAAAGGTGGTTCGATGCACATTGCCGATTTAGAAAGTGGAAACTTGGGAGCAAACGGAATTGTTGGTGGTGGACACGGAATGGCAGTTGGTGCAGCTTATACTCAGAAAGTAAAAAATACTGGAAAAATAGTAGTTTGTTTTTTCGGAGATGGAGCTACAAATGAAGGGAGCTTTCACGAAGCAATGAACTTGGCGTCAGTATGGAATGTACCTGTGATTTTTTATGCAATTAATAATGGATATGGAATAAGTACTTCAATTAATAGTGTTGCAAAAGTGGAGCATCTTTATCAAAGGGCTGCAGCTTATGGAATGCCTGGATATTTTATTGAAGATGGAAATGATGTTCTTTCAGTTTATGAAACTTTTGAAAAGGCTGTAAAGCATGTGAGAGAAGGAAAAGGACCTGTATTTATTGAAAGCGTAACTTACAGATGGTTCGGACACTCAAGTTCTGATCCTGGAAAATACAGAACAAAAGAAGAAGTTGACGAATGGAAGTTAAAAGATCCTAACTTAAAATTCAGAAATTACTTACTTGAAAATAATATTGCAACAGAGGAAGAATTAGTAGAGCTTGAAGAAAAATCAAAAAAACAGATTGAAGATGCAGTAGAATTTGCAAAAAATAGTCCAGAACCTACGTTAGAATCTGCATTTGAAGATATATTTGCGAATTAGAAAAGGAGATAGAAAATGGAAACAAAGTTGATGTCTGTAAAAGAGGCAATTATTACAGCAATGTCGGAAGAGATGAGAAGAGATGAAAATGTATTTTTAATGGGAGAAGATGTAGGAATTTTTGGAGGGGATTTTGGAACATCAGTTGGAATGCTTGATGAATTTGGGCCAGAAAGAATAAAAGATACTCCAATTTCAGAATCAGCAATTTCTGGAGCTGCAGTTGGTGCTGCAATGACAGGGCTTCGTCCTATAGTTGATGTAACATTTATGGATTTTATCGTTTATATGATGGACAACATTGTAAATCAGGCGGCAAAAACTAGATATATGTTTGGTGGAAAAGGACAAGTGCCAGTAACATTCAGATGTGCGGCAGGTTCTGGAGTGGGTTCGGCAGCACAGCATTCACAGTCGCTTGAGTCTTGGTTTACTCATATTCCAGGAGTAAAAGTTGTTGCGCCAGGAACACCTGCGGATGTAAAAGGGCTTTTAAAATCAGCAATTCGTGATAATAACCCAGTAATTTTCCTTGAATATAAAGCACAGTATAATATGAAAGGTGAAGTTCCTACAGATCCTGAATTTACTATTCCTTTAGGAAAAGGTGAAATTAAAAAAGAAGGAAAAGATATTACAATTGTAACTTATGGAAGAATGCTGGAAAGAGTAATGAAGGCAGCAGAAATTGTAGAAGGTGAAGGAATTAGCGTAGAAGTTGTAGATCCAAGAACATTAGTTCCATTAGATAAGGAAATTATATTAAATTCTGTGAAAAAGACTGGAAGAGTAATTTTAGTAAATGATGCTCACAAAACAAGCGGGTTTATCGGAGAAATTTCTGCAATTATTTCAGAAAGTGACACATTTGACTATTTGGATCATCCGATAGTAAGATTAGCAGGGGAAGATGTACCAATACCTTATAACCACACTCTTGAAACAGCGATGGTTCCAAGTGTGGAAAAAATTGTAGAAGCAATTAGAAAAGTAAAAAATAAACAATAAAAAATATATAGGAAGAAATAAAACAGAAAGGAAGAAGCTATGGAAAATAATGAGTTAAGAGCTACTCCTGCGGCACGTAAATTAGCACAGCAGATGGGACTTGATCTTTTTCTTGTGAAAGGCAGCGGAGCAAATGGACGTGTTCATAAGGAAGATGTAGAAACATTTAAATTTGAAAACCATATTAGAATATCGCCACTTGCAAGAAAGATTGCGTTGGATCATAACATTGAGCTGGAAAGTGTTGTTGGGACAGGATACAATGGAAAAATAATGCGAGATGATATTTTAAAATTGATTGCTAAGCCACAGGAAACAGAAGATTTGGCAAGACATGAAAAAGCTGTTGTCGCGGAAGAAAAAGCAGTTGCACAGCAGGATATAGAAATTGTGCCAATGTCAGCAATGAGAAAAGTTATTTCAAAACGTATGACAGAAAGTTATCTAACAGCACCTACATTTGCACTTAATTATGAAATTGACATGACAGAAGCTATTGCACTAAGAAAGAAAATACTTGATACAATTTTAGAAAGTACAGGAAAGAAAATTACAATAACAGACATTATTTCATTTGCAGTTATAAAAACTTTGTTAAAGCACAAGTTTGTAAATTCAAGTTTGTCAGAAGACGGGACACAGATTATTCTGCATAATTATGTAAACTTGGCGATTGCAGTAGGATTTGATGGTGGACTTCTTGTGCCAGTTGTAAAAGGTGCAGATAAAATGACACTTAGCGAATTAGTTGTTGAATCTAAGAAGATAGTGAAAAAAGCATTGGATATGAAGTTGACACCTGATGAGCAAAGTGGAAGCACATTTACAATAAGCAATCTTGGAATGTTTGGGGTGCAAAGCTTTAACCCAATAATAAATCAGCCAAACTCAGCAATCTTGGGAGTTTCTTCTACAGTTGAAAAACCTGTTGTTGTAAATGGTGAAATTACAGTTCGTCCAATGATGACTTTGACGCTTACAATTGATCACAGAGTGGTAGATGGACTTGCTGGGGCTAAATTTATGCAGGATTTGAAAAATGCTTTGGAAAATCCAATCTCTTTGTTAATTTAAAATTAGATAGAAAATATGAAATGTAAAATTATTTGAGTATAAAGGAGTGAATTTTATGGCTACAGAGATAATTATGCCTAAAGCTGGAATAGATATGACGGAAGGGCAGATTATAAAATGGAATAAAAAAGAAGGGGAAAAGGTAGAAGAAGGGGAAATTTTACTTGAAATAATGACAGATAAGACAAGTATGGAACTGGAAGCTGAAGCATCAGGATATTTGATAAAAATAGTAAAAGGAGATGGAGAAACTGTACCTGTTACAGAAATTATCGGATATATTGGTGCAGAAGGAGAAGCAGCTCCAGAAGCAGGTTCAGCAAATACAGTAAGTGCAGCTCCAGCACAAGCTTCACAGCCAAAATCAGAAAATGTGGCTCAACCTACCCCTAAAAAAGAAAAGGCAGAAGATGAATTTGATGTTGTTGTAATTGGTGGAGGGCCTGCTGGATATGTAGCGGCAATTCGTGCAGCTCAGCTTGGTGCAAAAGCGGCAGTTGTAGAAAAAAATGAATTTGGAGGAACTTGTCTGAACAGAGGATGTATTCCTACAAAAACATTCCTTAAAAATGCTGAAATTCTCGAAGGTATCGAAATGGCAAGCAAAAGAGGAATTATTTTGGAAAGTGAAAAATACACAATTGACATGCCAAAAGTTGTGCAGTTGAAAAATGAAATTGTTAAAACATTGACAAATGGTGTAAGAGGACTTCTAAAGAGCAACGAAATTAAAATGTTTAATGGAGTTGGAAAAATCAATAAGGATAAAGATGTTGTTGTAAATGGAGAAACTGTTTTAAGAGCTGATAAAATAATCTTAGCTGGTGGATCGAAAGTCGGAAAAATCAATATTCCTGGAATTGAAAGCAACAAAGTTCTTACAAGTGATGACATTTTAGACATACAGCAAATTCCAAAATCACTTACTGTAATTGGTGGAGGAGTTGTTGGAATTGAGCTTGGACAAGTGTTCTTATCATTTGGAAGTGAAGTTACAGTTGTGGAAATGATGGATAGAATTGTACCAGGAGTAGACAGGGAATCTTCAGCTGTACTTAGAAAAGAGCTTGAGAAAAAAGGAATGAAAATATTAACTTCTACACAAATTAAGGAAATAGTTGATGATGGACACAACTTAACAATCAAAGTTGACGGACATGATGACATTGTTTCTGAAAAAGCATTATTGTCAATCGGAAGAGTACCTGATTTAGAAGCTATTGGAGAAATTGATCTAGAAATGGAAAAAGGTCGAATCAAAGTTGATAAATATATGGAAACAAGTGTACCTGGAATTTATGCACCAGGAGATATAAATGGAATCAAGATGCTTGCTCATGCGGCATTCAGAATGGGAGAAGTTGCGGCTGAAAATGCAGTTCAAGGAAACCATAGGGAAGTTAGACTTGAAACAACTCCATCTGCAATTTACACAGTGCCAGAAGTGGCAATGGCAGGACTTACAGAAGAAGAAGCAAAAGCAAAATATGACATTAAAGTTGGTAAATTCCAATTTGCAGCAAATGGAAGAGCGTTGGCTTCAGGAGAATCAGCAGGATTTGTAAAAGTTATAGTTGATAAAAAATATGACGAAATTCTTGGGGTGCACATTGTAGGACCATCAGCGGCAGAAATGATTAACGAAGCATCAGGACTTATGGCAATGGAAATTACAGTAGATGAAGTGATTAAAACAATCTATGCTCATCCAACTTACTCAGAAGCTCTGTTTGAAGCATGTGCAGATGCATTAGATGAAGCGATTCATTTACCTAGAAAAAGAAAATAATAAAAAAGTGAAATAAATTGAAATTTTGAAAGGAATTTTAAACATATGAAATATTATGTTAGTAAGTCAAATGATCCAGCATTTAACATTGCTTTGGAAGAGTATTGCTTTAAGCAGCTGCGTGATATTGACGAAATATTTTTACTTTGGATAAATGAGCCAACAATTGTTGTAGGAAAATATCAAAATACAATTGAGGAAATTAACACAGAATATACTCGTGAAAAAGGAATTCATGTTATTCGTAGAATTTCTGGCGGAGGTGCAGTTTACCACGATTTAAACAACCTAAACTACACAATTATTTCCAATAAGCAGGAAGATAAGGAAGGTTTTAACTTTAAGGAATTTTCAAAGCCAATTATAGAAACTCTAGCAGAATTGGGAGTAAAAGCAGAATTTACAGGACGAAATGATTTGGAAATAGATGGACAGAAATTTTGTGGAAACGCTCAAGCATACATAAAAGGACGTGTAATGCACCATGGATGCCTATTATTTGATGTAAATTTTGGAGAATTAGGAAATGCATTGAAAGTTTCAAAGGATAAAATTGAATCAAAAGGCGTAAAATCAGTAAGAAGCCGTGTTACAAACATACTTCCTCATTTGAAAGAACCGATTACTGTAAATGAATTTGGTGAAAAAATAATGGAATATATGAAAAAACAGTATCCAGATATGAAAGAGTATGTTTTTAGCCAAGAGGAGCTGGATTATATTTCCAAGAGAGCTGAAATTAAGAGAAGCTGGGAATGGAATTACGGAGAGTCGCCAGAATTTAATATAACTAGAGGAAAGAGATTTGAAAATGGTAAAATCCAAATTTTTGCCACAGTGGAAAATTCTAGAATTAAAAATATCAAATTCTATGGAGATTTCTTTGGTAAAAATGAAGATTTGAGTGAAATTGAAAATCTTTTGAAAGATACGAAATATACAAGGGAAGCTGTGAAAGAAAAATTAGAAACAGTTGATATTGGTGAATATTTTTCTAGATTTACGGTAGATGAAGTTGTGGAAGTTATTGTTGAGTAGCAATAATATGTTCAGATTTTTAAAAATTGAACTAATAAATCAAGTGATTTTTAAGCTTGATTTTAAAATATAACTTTAGTAAAAAAAAATAAGCACTTTGGAAACAGAGTGCTTTTTTTGAAATTAAATTTAAAGTGCATCCAAAACTTTGGACAATCAAATGAAAAAAACTAATTTTCTGTTTGTTAAAATATAATTTTAGAGAGATATTTAATTGCG
>NZ_CALHQO010000270.1:0-9061 GCF_938036635.1 uncultured Leptotrichia sp. | reverse complement strand
TATTATTGGTATGCTATGCTTTACCATTCACTCGAAACAACTTTTTATCATTAAATATACATCCTCTTGCAGTAATGGTGGCAATTATTTCGTTGAGATACGGAATATATGCTGGTTTTTTTAGTGCATTTATTGCTACTCTAGGCTATCTTACAGCCTATATTTTTTCTGGCAATGATATGGTATTGTTTTTTTTGAAATTTCAATATTATAAATTTTTTATAATGTTTTTATTTATTGCGATGATTTTGGGGAAATTTCAGGCAAATAGGAAAGAAAATGAAGAAATTGCAAAAAGAGATGCTGAAAAGCTGGAAAAATTATTAGAAGAGGAAAAACAGAAAAAAGAAGAATTACTAAAGATAAATAGAGATTTGAAAAATCAGATTATAACAAGTCGTGGAGGGGTTATTTCATTTCAAAATATACGAAAAAGCTTGAACTTATTGACAACAGTTGAACAAGTACTTACAAAGTCAATAAATATTATTAATCAGTTTATGAATTGTGAAAATGCTAGCATTTATATTGTTAAAAATCAAAATTTAAATCAAATAATAAAAATTGGAAATTCTTCATTGGGAAAAATTTTAAATTTAAGCGAAGTGCAAGCTGATAGATTTTTGATGACTTTAGAAAAAGGTGAAACTTTGGAATTTGCGTTAGATTTAAAAGGAGAAAAGCCAGTCTTTGTAGCGCCAATTTTTTATGGCAAAAAAATAATTGCATTATTAGAAATAACAAAATTATCCTATGAAACTTCTAAAAATGAAAATTTTGAATTGTTTAAAATAATTATGGAAGAAATAAATAACTCATTATCAAGGATTTTTTCTGAAAATGAGAAAAATAATATTCATATTTTTGAGAAAGATACATTTATCACTACAAAAAAATATTTTGAACAGATTTTGGATGAAGTGAAGGATAGAAAGAAATATTATAATCAGAGATATTTTATTTTAGAAGGAAATAACAAAAACAACTATTCATCTGAAGAATTACAGAGAAGATTAGATGAAATGGAAAAAGATGGTCTTAATACGGATTATGTTACTATGTTCGATGATAAGATTAAATTTTTAATTATAAATGGAGATAATGTAAATAATAAGAAACAATCAGAAATTGTAAAAAATATTTTGAAAGAAGAGACACTATATGAAATTTAGATATTTTTTTATTATAATTTTAGTAATAGGAATAATACTGCAAATTAGCAGAATGGTAAGAAAAGAAGATTATTTTACAATAAAGCAGGAATTTACTTTTGAAAAGGCACCAGCTAAAAATACTACTTATATATTTAAAAATCCACAAAAAATACTTGTGTATTATAATAAAAATTCAGAACAGTCAAAAAGAATTTTGAAAAATTTACAGGAAACATTTAAATTTACTAAAACAGACTATGTTCTAAAAGATATTGGAGAAATTGTTCCAACAAATGAATATAGTACTTTTATATTTGCAACTGATACATATATAGGTTTTACAAAAGAAATGTTTGATTCTATTACGAAGGAAGTAAATGAAGGTAAAAGTCTTATATTTTTGAATATGACGCCTTATAATCCATTTAATCCAATGGCTGGAATAAAAAACTTTAGTGATAGTACGCTTGATGCTTCTAGTGGAATAAAATTCAATGAAAGGTTGTTTCCTGGAATCGATTCGTATGAGCCGAGTGCTATTATGATGTCACATCCTGCGATGAACAAGCTAGAACTTGAAAAGGATATAAAAATTTTTGCAAAAAGTAGTGAAAACATACCACTTTTATGGGAAAGAAAAATTGGAAAAGGGAGAATCCTGTATTCAAATGTTTCATTTTTTGCAGATAAAATTATGAGAGGTGTACTGAATCAATGGATTGCATATGGAAATGAATGGTATATTTCTCCTTTTTTAAATACTAAACTTATGCATATAGATGATTTTCCAGCACCAATTCCAAGAATGCATAATGAAATTATCCAAAAAGAATACAAAATGAGTACGAGGGATTTTTATCGAAATATCTGGTGGAAGGACATGGTTGATATTTCTAAGAAATATAATCTTGTATATTCTGGATTTATTATTATTGATTATAATAATACTGTTGAAAAAGAAAAGATGAAAAGAATTTCTGACTTGAATTTAAAGGATTTGGCACTAGAAGGTAGAGAATTGTTTTTAAACGGCGGAGAATTGGCTATACACGGATATAATCATAATCCAATAGTTTTTGATGGTGATAAACAAGTTGACTTTAAAAAATTAGGATACATTCCTTGGAGAAGTGAAAGCGATGTCGCAGCGTCAGCAAAAGAAGTAAGAAGTTATGTAAAAGAATTGTTTGGTTCTAAAGTAAAATTATATACATACGTTGCTCCAAGTAATATAGGAATTGATGAAGGAATGAAAATACTTAAGAAAAACTATCCAGATTTAAAAACTATTTCGACTGTATTTTATGGATATATAGAAGAAGGAGCTTATGTACAGGAGGTAGGAGCGAATCCTGAAATCCCTGGTGTGTATAATATGCCAAGATTTTCTTCTGGATTTTTTTATTCGACTGATGGAATGTGGAATTTATCTAACGCTCTAGCGGTATACGGATATTGGACACATTTTGTTCATCCAGATGATGTTATTGCTGAAGACAGAGGAAAAGACAAGACATGGAAACAGTTAAAAACTGAGTTTGAACGTACAATAGGAGAAGTAAATAAAACTTTTCCGTATTTGAAACCAATGAAGGCTTCAGATTTAACAAAATTATATATGAATATAGAAGACTTAAAAATAAAATCAGAAAAAGTAAATAATGAGCTTCGTATTGGATCAATTAATTTTAGAAAACCTTATGAGGCTACAATAAGAATACGGAATAAAAAAATAAAAAGTATGTCTTCTGGTACATTCAAGGAAATATATACTTCAGGAGAAACTAAAATTTATTTAGTAAATATTGATAAGGAAAATGTAACAATATTTTTAGGAGATTAGAAAAATGATTATAAATAATGAAGGAACAAAATCATTAAAATGGGTGTCAATAGTTGGAATTAGTTTTTTATTTTTTCTGTTGGAAGTTCTGATGTTAGTAATGCTTTCTAAAAATGATGATATTTTAAACTTTAGAAGTATGTTTTGGATATTACATATTGTATTGTCGATAATATTTATTTTTGTGTATAAAAGGATTTTTCAGGAAAGTATTAGATATTATGATGTTTTTATAATAATATTTCCTGTTATTGGAATATTTTTATTTTTTATAGATGAGATATTTTCAATCTGGAAAGTAAAAAAAGCCATAGCAGAAGAAGTATTGGGAAACAATGAAACTGAGGAAATTTTACAAAAACTGAAAAAGGATTATATGGTATCTGAATTTGATGTTATGAGTTCTTATGATTTATTATCTTCATCAAATAATGATAACAAGAAAAAATTTCTTTTTTCATTTGAAAGTAAAGACCCAAAATTAAAGGTGGAGATGCTACAAAGAGCATTACAGGATGAAAATACAGAAGTTATCCATTATGCAGCGACAGAAGTGAATAAGCTGGATGCAGGGATACAGGAAAAAATAAATAATATTGAAAAAGAAAAAATAAAAGAAACTGATAAGGAAGAAATAAAAAAACTAGATTATAAAATATTTAAATTGTATAAAAGCTATGTTGATTCGGGGCTTTTATTTGGAGAAATATTGAATTTTTATCAAAATAAGACATTAAAGTTACTAAAAAATTTACAAATCGATGAAAAAGAAAAGGAATTTTTTTTGATAGAACTTTATGAAAATATGAACAATGAAAGTGAATATGAAAACTTATTAAAAGATAGAATTAGTAAATATTCAGAATCGGAAATAATAACAAAATATCTAAAGTTTTTATATAGACAAAATAGATTTGAAGAATTAATAAATGAGTATAGGAAATATGAGAAAATGGGAAATAGTCAAATCGAAAAACCAGTTTTTTTAGAAGAGATTTTAGTATAATATCCCAGTTTTTTAAAATTAAACTGATAAATTAAGGAAAAGAGAAGAAAATGGCTGTAATATGTTTTATTTGTGAAGGAGCGTATCCATATATTGTTGGAGGAGTTTCATCGTGGGTACACGAGCTAATTTTATCCAATCCCCAACATTTTTTTAAAGTGCTGTGTATAATTCCAAGCAAGGAGTTTGCAAAATTAAAGTATAAGTTGCCTAAAAATGTTATTGAAGTAAAAAATATATGTCTAGATGCATCTCCAGCATTTTCATTATACAATGTCATGAAGAGCAATCAGACTTTTAGTAAGCAGAAAAGAAAAAGTATAGATAAACTTTTGAATTTTGGTTCTGAAAATATTGAAACAAAACTATCAGAAGTAGAAGATTTGTTTCAAAAGAAATTTGGGAAACCGCTAGAAGTAATTTTGAGTAATGAATACTGGAATACATTGCTTCAATTTTACAATAAAAATTATTCAGATGGTAATTTTAGTACATTTTACTGGACTTATAGAAATATAATATTTAATTTGTTAAATATAGCTCAGGGAGATATTCCAAAGGCTAATATTTATCATAGTGTGGCGACAGGATATTCTGGATTTTTGGGAGCCGTTATTGCACATCAGAAAAAAGGGAAATTTGTACTTACAGAACATGGGATTTATCCACGTGAAAGAGAAGAAGAGATATTGGGAGCAACTTGGATAGATAATGATTTTAAACCAATTTGGATAGATTATTTTTATTATTTATCAAAATTGGCTTATCAATATAGTGATAAAATAATATCATTATTTGAATATAATAGGCAGATTCAAATAGAGTATGGAGCACCTGCTGAAAAATCAGTTGTTATTCCAAATGGAGTAGACGAAAAGAAATATGGTGAAATAGTAAGAGAAAAAAAAGAAGGTTTTAATATAGGTTCTATTTTGAGAATTGTTCCAATAAAAGATGTAAAAATGATGATAAAAGGCTTCAAAATTGCATCAGAGAAAATACCAGAAGCAAAACTTTGGTTAATAGGGCCTACCGATGAAGATGAAGATTATTATGATGAATGTATAAAATTGGTAGATGATTTAGGATTGACAGAAAAAGTGGTGTTTACAGGACGTGCGAATGTTATGGAATATTATTCATTTTTGGATTTATTATTGCTTACTTCTATTTCTGAAGGACAGCCACTTAGTATATTGGAGGGACTTGCTTCAGGAGTACCTTTTATTTCGACAGATGTTGGAAATTGCAGGGAAATATTATTAGAAAAGACAGATATAGGAGAAGCAGGAGTTATAATACCACCTACATCTTATACAGATTTGGCATTGGCATTGGTTCAGTTGTATCATAGTCCAGAAAAATTGGAAGAATTTTCTAGAAATGGGAAAAAGATAGTTGAAAAATATTATTCTAAAGCTGCATTTATTCAGCAATATAGAGAAATTTATGATGAAATGGGGAGGTTGTAATGGCTGGAATAGGATTTGAATTAAAAAAATTATTTGATGACAGTGAAGATACGCCATTTGGAAGTGCAAAAGCATTGCTTTTTTCCACAGCTGTAAGTATAGGGCCTTGGTTCATTACAGCGACATCCTTGAATTTGATATTATTAATTTCCAAAACAATAGATCTTTCGAGAAATAACCAGATACTATTTATGAGTACGATATTTTACATATTTATATTTTCCCAAATAGTTACAAATGCGTTTCAATATTTGGTTACCAGATATGTATCAGACTGTATTTTTAATAAAAAGATATTTAAGATAAAAAGTGCGTATATAGGATGTATAAAACTGGTTACAATAATTTCTTTCTTATTGAGTACGTTTTTTATAAAAAAAGCAACTTTGTCTGTTGGATATAAAATATCGTTTGTAGTTTTGTTCGTGTCAATGTCACTGTCATGGATAACGATGATATTTATATCTTTATTAAAGAAATATAAATTTATTTTATTTTGTTTCTTTTTAGGGAATTTTATATCTGTAATATTGGGATATGTATTTTTGAAATATCCGGTTACTTTTATAAAAGAAGATCCAACATTTTGGATGTTATTTTCGTACACTGTTGGAATATTTTTGAACTTTATAATGACATCAATGTACATTATGAGAGCATTTCCAGGAAAAGAAAAAAATCAGTTTGAATTTTTTGTTTATTTTAGAGGTTATTTTAGTCTTATAATGATAGGTACTTTGTATATTCTTGGTGTTTGGGGACATGTCTTTGTAAACTGGTTTGTGGGAGATTCGTATATTTTGGCAAATGTATTTTTAGTTTCTCCTGTTTATGAGGCTGCTGTATTCTATGGATATTGTACTGTTATCCCAAGCCTAGTTTATTTTGCCACATTTTTAGAAACGAAATTTTTACCATTATATAAGGATTATTTTAATAAATTGTGTGTGGTAGGTAAATATGAAGATGTAAAGGAATCTTTGAAAACATTAAAACATACATTGATTTCAGAAGTTTTATATTGTATGGAATTACAGCTTTTAATTTCAATAACATGTATATTAATAGCAAATATAATGTTTAATGAACTTGATATGGATACTTATTTACTGGATTTGTTTCGTGTAATTGTGTTTGGGTCGTATAGTTCGATATTTATTTCAATATTAATAACATTATTTTTGTATTTTGATTTAAGATTTCAGGCTATGGTGCTTGCTTTATCAATGTTTATAACAGGAATTTTATTTTCTTACATATTTGGAAAAATGGGAATGTCCTTTACTGGATTTGGATTTTTCCTATCGTCGTTATTAACATTTGCAGCAGGTGTCTATATGTTTTATAAATTATTTGATAAATTAAATTATACAATTATGTTTAGGCAGAATTTTAATTACAAGGTTGGAGGAAGTTTTGTGAAAAAAGTAAGTCAGCTATTTAACAATCGAATATATATCGTAATTTTAATAATAATATTATTTCTGCTGGGAAGTGCAAAAGCTCACGCAGCATACGATTCTAGAGGATTTAATAATGTAACTGGAAATAACCGTGACACAATGAGCCCCTATGATAAGGAAGGCTATGACATCAATGGCTATAACAGGCAAGGAGCTGATAGAAGGGGATTTAACAAAGTTTACTGGAATATTGGAACAAATTCACCTTATGATTATTCAGGATTTGATTATAAAGGAATACATAAAGACACAGGTAAGGAATATGATGCAAGAGGCTTTAATTACGAGCATTTTAATGGGGAAACAAACAGCAAATATGATAAAAATGGCTTTACATTTGAGGGAATACATAAAGATACAGGTAGGGAATATGATAAGAACGGCTGGAATTATTATGGGTTGAATGAGCAGACAAAAGACTATTTTAATAAGGAAGGTTGGAATTTTAAAGGAATAAATCGCCGTGGCTTTAATAAGGACAAGTATAATGTGGAAACAAACAGTGAATATGATGGCTGGGGATTTAATTATGATGGAATAAATAAGGATACAGGCAAGGAATATGACACAAGAGGTTTTAACTACAAGCATTTTAATGTAGAAACAAATAGTAAATATGATAAGAATGGCTTTACTTATGATGGAATAAACAAGGATACAGGTAGGGAATACGACAAAAATGGCTGGAATTACTACGGCTTAAATGAAAAAACACAGGATTATTATGATGAAACTGGCTGGACATTTGATGGAATCAATAGACAAGGCTTTAATCGTGAAGGTTACAATGTATGGACAAAAAGTAAGTATGATTATGCAAACTTTGATTTTCAGGGAATTAATAAAAATACAAAAACTAGATATGATGAAAGAGGATTTGATAATAATCAGATTCATAGTAAAACTCACACAAAGTATGATGAGAGAGGGTTTGATTATGGTGGAAAACATAAAGATACAGGAACCGAATATGATAAGGATGGCTGGAATTTTTATGGCTTGAATGAAAAAACAAAAACATATTTTGATTCAAACGGATACACAAGAGAAGGACTTGACAAATATGGATATAAAAAAGGACAAAGACCAAAGAACTTTGGTGTAGTGCCTGCTGTAAATAGAACTAGAAACAGTGCTGCCGGTACAAAAAGATCTGGAGCAAAAAGCAGCAGTGGAAGCGGAGGCTATGATAAGAATGGGTTTGATAAGAATGGAATCTATCGGAGAGGATATTAAATATTATGCCAGAATATAAAGTAATGAAAGAATATAAAAAAAGTTTTGAAGAGGCTTTTAAGAAAATTTATACAGAAAAATATAAATTATTTGCAATCAACTTCATATTAATGATAACAAATAATCTGTTTTCTGAAAACACACAACAAAACGAAGAAATTAATATTGAAGTAAATCAAGCAGAAAATGGTAATGTTAATACAGAAAATAGTCAAAAATTCATAACTAACCAAGTTAAAAAGGAACGTGGAGTCGAAAAAATGAATTTTTATATTCCTGTCGATGAACAAAATAAATTTTCAACATATGGAGAAATAGATTATAGGCAGGATAAGAATATTTATAAATATACGCTTGGAGAAGGCTACATAGGTTTAAACAGAAATTGGGATTTTAATTATAAAGTAATGCGGGAGTTCCAAAGATATAAAGAGCATGAAAGTGCAAGCAATGATTCAAATTCTTGGGATAACGAAATATATTTTTCACGAAAAAATAAAAATTTCAAAATAGGTAAACGTGAATTTGGTTCAAATTTTGTGTTGGGAATGAAACATACTGAAAATAGCACAAAAATTACTGAAAATACAAGAGATTATAAATTTTACCTAGGACAAAAAATTTCTACTTCCTTTCCAAGTCTAGGACGTGGCGGAACATTTATGGAATATGGTCTGACTCTAAATGGAGTTCATGGAAGTATAAGAAATGGATATTCTGTATTAGGTACAATTAATTCAAGTACATTATTGGGATATGGATTCCAGTGGAGCAACTCAATAGAAGGCGAATATATGGATTACAATAATTACAAGGGTAATTTAAGAGGTAAATATGAAACAGTTTTTAGGTGGACATACGAATTAGGAAAATATTTTGCTTTTTCA
>NZ_CALHQO010000269.1:0-2442 GCF_938036635.1 uncultured Leptotrichia sp. | reverse complement strand
ATTAGAAACTAAATCCTAACCTTTACCTCTATTTTTTGAACAATACAAAATACTGATAATCAATAGAAAAAGAAAAAAAATGAAAAAAATTTAAATGAAATGACAAATCAAGAAATTTATTACAAATTACTGGAATATGTTAAAGAAAGAGCAGATGAAAAAACACCTAATAAATCTAAAAAGAAAATATACTATATTTCTGCAGAGTTCTTAATTGGAAAATTATTATCAAATAATTTGATTAATCTAGGAATTTATAAGGAAGTAAGGGAAGAATTGAAGGCTGCAGGAAAAAACTTGAGCCATATTGAAGAAGTAGAAACTGAACCTTCATTAGGAAACGGTGGACTTGGAAGGCTTGCTTCATGCTTTATTGATTCAATGTCAACTTTAGGAATCAACGGAGAAGGAGTTGGACTTAACTATCACTGCGGACTGTTTAAGCAAATTTTTAAAAACAATGAACAAACAGCTGAACCAAATTACTGGATAGAAGATCAAAGCTGGCTAAGAGATACAAACATTGGATATGAAGTTAAATTCAAAAACTTCAGTTTACATTCAAAATTAAAAAGAATTGATATTTTAGGATATGAAAAAGATACAAAAAACTATTTGAATTTATTTGATATTGAAAGCGTTGATTACAATTTGATAGAAAATGGAATATCATTTGATGAAGGAAATATTGAAAAAAATCTAACATTATTCCTATATCCTGACGACAGTACAAAAAAAGGAGAATTGTTACGTATTTATCAACAATATTTCATGGTATCAAATGCAGCAAGATTGATTATTGCTGAAGCAACTGAAAAAGGAAGCAATATTCACGATTTAGCAGATTATGCATTTGTTCAAATTAACGATACACACCCAAGTATGGTAATTCCTGAATTAATCCGTATTATGACAGAAGAGCATAATATTTCTTTTGAAGAAGCAACAGAAATTGTAACAAAAATGACAGGATACACAAATCATACAATTTTGGCAGAAGCATTGGAAAAATGGCCTTTAGACTATCTGGAAGAAGTTGTGCCGAACATTGTTGAAATTATAAAAAAACTGGATAAAGTTATTAAAGGTAAATATTCAGATGAAAAAGTTCAAATTATCGACGAACAAAACAGAGTTCACATGGCAAATATGGATATTCATTTTTCTTCAAGTGTAAACGGAGTTGCTTATCTGCATACTGAAATCTTGAAAAATAGTGAACTTAAAGAATTTTATGAAATTTACCCAAACAAATTTAATAACAAAACAAATGGTATCACATTCAGAAGATGGCTTGAAAGTTGTAACGAAGACTTGGCAGACTATTTGAAAGAATTAATTGGTACAGGATATTTAACAGATGCTGAAAATCTAAAAGAACTTTTAAAATATGTTGATGATAAAAATGTTTATGAAAAATTATCACAAATTAAACACGAAAATAAAATTAAATTGAAAAAATACTTACAACATACACAAGGAATCGTTATTGACGAAAACAGTATCATTGATACTCAAATTAAGAGATTCCACGAATATAAACGTCAACAAATGAACGCTTTGTATGTAATTAAAAAATATTTAGACATTAAAAATGGAAAATTACCAGAAAGAAAGATAACAGTATTGTTCGGTGGAAAAGCTGCACCAGCCTACATCATTGCTCAAGACATAATCCACTTAATACTTTGTCTATCAGAAATAATAAACAGCGACCCAGAAGTAAACAAATACTTAAATGTTTACCTAGTTGAAAACTACAACGTGGGATTAGCTGAAAAAATTATTCCAGCAACAGATATTTCTGAACAAATCTCGCTTGCTTCAAAAGAAGCCAGTGGAACTGGAAATATGAAATTTATGCTAAATGGAGCATTGACTCTTGGAACAATGGATGGAGCGAATGTGGAAATTCATGACCTTGTAGGCGATGAAAATATCTACATTTTTGGAAAAAATAGTGATGATATAATTAAATTATATGAAACATCAGGTTATGTTTCAAAAGATTACTACAAGCAAGATGGAATAAAAGAAGTAGTTGATTTCATAACTTCAGACAAATTATTAAAAGTAGGAAACAAAGAAAGATTAGAAAGACTTCAAAATGAATTAATAAACAAAGACTGGTTCATGACATTAATCGACTTTGAAGATTACTACAACACAAAAGAAAAAATGTTTAAAGACTACGAAAACAAAGACTTATGGTACAAAAAAGTAATAAATAACATAGCAAAAGCAGGATTCTTCTCATCAGATAGAACAATCGCACAATATGAAAATGAAATTTGGAAAACTAAAGGAACTAAATAAATTTTATAAAGCAGGGATTAATTCTTAACTCCCTGTTTTTTTAGTTCATGTTAAAATCCGTTTAAATAACGAATTCATTACAAACTTTTCTAATAAAGAATATTAACCTAGTATTTTTAATTAATT
>NZ_CALHQO010000268.1:0-2098 GCF_938036635.1 uncultured Leptotrichia sp. | reverse complement strand
TAAATTTGATTTTTTAAATGTTTTGTGTTAAAATTCTTTTAAGTAAAAGGAATAATTTAAATATAAAAATATATTAGGAGGAGTTATGAACAATAAAATAAGTGAACAAAAATCAATTGCTGGATTAAAAGCAAACGCAGCAGCTTTTCTTGTAAATTTAAGTTTTTTTACATTAATTGGTGGATTGATCATTCCAATTTTTGCATTAATTTTAGAAAGCGAAAATAATTTTGTTAGAACATATTCAAAACAAACATTAGCAATAACAGTTTTATTACTAGTTTCATCATTGTTAAACTTTGTTATAGTTGTTGGGAATATTTTATTTGCTCTAATTTTTATCGTTTTAACTATTTTACAAATTATTGCAACTGCTTCATCAATCTTGGAAAAAGAATTTAAAATTCCTTATATTGAAAAAATCACAAATTTATTATTTGTAGATTAATCAAATGTTTTGTCTTAAAAATACACCAGAGAAATAACTATCTTAGGTGTATTTTTTTGTTTTTGAAGTTCACAACTTATATTAAAAATGTTATAATATCAAATAGCAATAAAAAAGGGTGAGAACATTGAATATTACTTTATATAGAAAATATCGGCCTCAAAATTTTGATGAAATTGCAGGACAGGAATTTGTGTTACGGGCGATAAAAAATTCCCTAAGAGAAAATAAGCTGTCACATGCATACTTATTTACAGGGCCACGTGGTGTGGGAAAAACGACTATTGCAAGGCTTATTGCGAAAGGTGTGAATTGCTTAAATAGTGAGGATGTGACAGATAATCCTTGTGGGGAATGTGAAAATTGCCGTGAGATTTCTCAAGGGATTTCTATGGATATGATTGAAATTGATGCGGCTTCTAATCGTGGGATTGATGAAATTAGGGAACTGAAGGAAAAAATAAATTATCAGCCTGTTAAAGGAAGAAAAAAAATATATATAATTGATGAGGTTCATATGCTTACAAAAGAGGCGTTTAATGCACTTTTGAAGACATTAGAAGAACCACCGTCACATGTTATATTTATTCTTGCGACAACAGAGATTGATAAAATACCAGATACAGTTATTTCTAGATGTCAGCGGTATGATTTTTTACCAATTGATAAGGAAGATATAAAAAAATTGCTAAAAAATGTGGCTGAAAAAGAAAATATTACAATTGACGATGAAAGTCTTGATTTAATTTATCGTAAGTCTGAAGGAAGTGCGAGAGACAGTTTTTCTATTTTTGAGCAAGTTGTATCAAATTTTAACAATGAAGAAATTGATATTACAAAGACGCAAAATGCTTTGGGAGTAGTGCCTGATGTAATTTTGGAAGAATTTTTAAATCTGATACGAGAAAGTGATAAAGAAAAACTTGTAGATTTTATTGATAAAATTTGGGAAGATGGGCTTATAATCGAAACTTTTTTGAAAGATTTTTCATATTATCTGAAAGAGCAGTTTAAGAAAAAGACTGACTTACCAGTAAATTTTCTGCTGGATACAATAAGTGCGATTTTTTTTACTTTAAATGAGTTTAAATATGAAGAAGATAAAAGATTGCTTGGCTATGTTCTGATTCACGAACTTTATAAAAATCAGAAAAATAATTCACAAAGTATAAATTCTAGTGAAACTGTCTCTTCTTTTGACAAAAATTACATAAAAGAAGTGTCTAGCAATATTTATGAAAAAGTTATAAGCCAAATTTCAAAAAATCCAAAAATAGCAAGTTTGGCTTCTACAGCTGAAACCCAAGAAAAAGAAAATATGGAAAAAGCTCAAAAATCAGAAAGTACTGCAAAAAATTATGATATTTCAATTTTTTCTGAAAATTGGGAAAAAGTGTTACTGGGGATAAGAAAAGAAAGCGTGATGCTTGGAGCATTAGTAATTGAAAGTTTTCCAGATAGAGTGGAAAATGGTGTATTGCATATAAGATTTCCGAAGGAGCAGAAATTTCATAGTGAACAAATTTTACTGCCAGAGAAAAAGGCCAAAATTGAAAAAGTTATTAATCATATTTGTAATTCAGATATTACGATTCATACTTTTCTCGAAAGTGAAAATTCACAAAATGAAGAGGATAAGTTTTTGCAGAA
>NZ_CALHQO010000267.1:0-2185 GCF_938036635.1 uncultured Leptotrichia sp. | reverse complement strand
ATTACAGCCTTTTACAACATCATCATAAGTTGTGTCAAAATCACCGGTAAACCAAGGATCTTTTATTTCTCGGTTTTCTCCTGCGTATTCTAATAGCATTTTTATTTCGCCTTTATTTTTTCCATTTGTAAAAAGTTTTATATTTTCTATATTACTTTCATCCATTCCAATAATATAATCGGCATCCAAATCATCATTATTCAAAATTCTGGAATACATTCCCTCAACACCTATTCCTTCTTTGGCAAGCCTAGTTTTAGTACCGTGGTGAACTGGGTTTCCATGTTCCCAGGAACTTGTAGCTGCTGAATCAATTATGATTTTATCAGACAGACCTTCTTTTTTTACCATTTCTCGAAAGACTGCTTCTGCCATTGGAGAACGGCATATATTTCCTAGACAGACAAATAATACTTTTATCATTTTTACCTCTTTATTTATTTTAATTTTTTAAAAACTTCTCCTATGCTTTCGTGTATAACTAAATTTGCAAAATTATCCTGCTCAGTCTTGGATTTATTTATTAAAATGAGATTTTTTCCTTGAAAATACTGTACAAGAGAAGCTGCTGGATACACGATAAGAGAAGTTCCACCGATAATTAATGTATCAGCTTTGGATATTTCGTTTATTGCTTTTCTAAAAGTATCTGGATCAGGTATTTCTTCATATAAAGTAACATCTGGTTTTATAATTCCACCACACTTTGAACAATGTGGGATATTTTCAGTTTCACAGATTTTTAAAAATTCTTCCATATTGTATTTTTTGTTGCAAATAATACAAGTATTGCTGTCAACAGTTCCGTGAAGTTTCAGGACATTTTTACTTCCAGCCATTTCATGCAGACAGTCGATATTCTGGGTAATTACAGCCTTCAATTTTCCATCTTGTTCCAACTTTGCCAAGTATTTATGAGCGAAATTTGGTTTTGCATTTGGATAAACGAGATGTTTTTTATAAAAATCGTAAAATTCTTCAGGATATTTTTCATACATTGTGTGGGAAACAAGCTCTTCTGGAGAAAAATTCCTATCAAGTTTTAAATTGTAGACTCCATTTGCACTTCTAAAATCAGGGATACCAGATTCTGTAGAAACTCCCGCACCTCCAAAAAAGACGATTCTTTTACTTTCATCAATTATTTTTTGAAGCAAACTTATTTTATCCATTTCTATCACCTTATTTCGTTGTTTACTTTATTTTTTATTATTAAACCCACCATTAAAATAGTGGGTTGAAAAAATTATAAATATTTCAATTTTCCTCTGAAATCTTCGATAGTTTTGTATCCTTTTTTGTCCATAATAGCTTTTAATTCGTTAGTTATTCTTTCAAAAGCGCTAGGACCTTCCTTATGTAAAGTCGTACCGATTTGTACCATGCTCGCTCCACAAAGAATATGTTTAAAAGCATCTTGTCCCGTAAGAACTCCTCCCGTTCCAATAATTTTGATAGAAGGATTTAATCTTTTATAAAATGCGTGAACATTGGCAAGAGCAGTTGGCTTTATGTATTCTCCCCCAATTCCGCCAAATCCATTTTTAGGCTTTATTACAACGCTTTCATCTTCAATCACAAGCCCATTTCCAATACTGTTTATACAGTTTATAAATGTTAGTGGAAATTTATTAAATACTGCAGCTGCCTGATCGAAGTGGACAATATCAAAGTAAGGAGGCAATTTTACTCCAAGTGGTTTTTTGAAATATGAAAAAATATCTGTTAATAATTTTTCAGTAGTTTCCAAATCGTAGGCAATTTGAGGTTTTCCTGGAACATTTGGACAAGACAGGTTAAGTTCTGTTATTCCTTTAAAATCACTTTCCTGAACTTTTTTTAGTAATGCGTGAGTGTCTTCTGTCGACATTCCTACAAGCGAGAAAAAGAAAGTTCTATAAGGATGTGTTTTCTGTAATTCTAATAAATATTCTAAATAGTAATCAAATCCTAAATTTGGGAGCCCCATTGAATTTATACTTCCTAAATTTGTGTCGTAGTATCTAGGTTCAGGATTTCCAGGACGTGACTGTAATGTCGCAGTTTTGGTAACAAATGTTCCAGCTTGTGAATTTATCACTTGTTCCAATTCGTTTTTGTCATAACAGTAAACTCCAGCAGCATTCATAAAGCAGTTTTCAAACTCAAAATTACCTATTTTTGTTTTTGTAGTTGCCATTTTTCC
>NZ_CALHQO010000266.1:0-1239 GCF_938036635.1 uncultured Leptotrichia sp. | reverse complement strand
CAAAATCCATATCTTCTTTAATCCCATTTCCAATTTCATAAGAATTTGCCTGAAGATTGAACATATCCTTTCCTTCTCTAACTATCCATTTCATAAGCAGCTGATCCAGCATTGAAATTACACGTTCTTTCACATCATCAATATAAAATTGTTGCTTAATTCCAGCAATTTTATCAATTAATACGTTATGGTTATCAACTTTACAAGCCATTGTACCAAAGGCTCTTATTGGCATTCCTCCTGGAAGTCCTGGTGCTGGAATATTAATAGCATTTTTAGTTCCCCATTTTACAGTAACTTCCTTTGTATTGATAAAAAGCACTTCCGCTCTCATTCCCGAGTTAAATCCAAATTTAAATCCCTTCAATGTTGATAGAAAAGGCACAATTTGAGAAGCAATATCATAGCTTCCCTCGTCTTCAAATACGCCTTCCACTTTTCCATTAAAAAGAAAAATCGCATCTTGTCCAGGTCTTATAATTAATCTTGAACCTTTTTTTATTTCCTTATTTGACCATTTCCAAAAGAGCATTTCATCGTTATACTGCTCCCATTCTATCACGTTCGCAAGCTGATTGCCAAATAATCCCATTTTTATATTACTCCTTCCAGTTTTTATAATCCCATTTCCTTTTTCAATCTTTCCAGTTCTTCATCAACTGCTGATAAACTTTCTGATTCTCCACTGTCATATTTTTTCATAAGATCATCCACTTCATCTTTTTTAGGCGAATTAAGTTCTATAGATGCATTTGCTTCGTCTAACATTCTATCTACTTTTTCTTCAATAGAGTTAAATGAATCCATTTTCCCGCTTATTCCAGTAGAAGATGTCATTGAATTAATTTTTTGTGCAGATTTTGCCATTTTTATTTTGGCTTTTATTTCATTTCTTTTTGCATTAAGTTTTTGTATATCCGATGTAAGTTTATCATGCATTTCTCTTATTTTCAAAGAATTTTCAACCGCAATCATTTTTTCCTTTTCTAAAGACTCCATCTTTATCTTGATAGACTCCTTTTTTTCCAAGAACATTCTCGCATCTGCTTCATTTCCTGCTTGAAGAGCTTTTTTCGCATAATTTTCCATTTTTTTAATTTCATCTTCACATTCTATAACTTTTCTCTTCGCAGCGCTTTCCTGTGCCATTACAGCAACAGTTTCAGCCTTTACACTACCTAGATCCTTTTCCATATCTCTTAGATACTGATCTATCATTTTTTCAGGATCCTCCATTTT
>NZ_CALHQO010000265.1:0-2910 GCF_938036635.1 uncultured Leptotrichia sp. | reverse complement strand
AATTTTCAGAAGATGTTTTTATGATGAACAATATAAGTATGAAAAGAAAGGTAGGGGACATAATAGAAGGAAATCTGTTTATATCCTGGATAACAGAATTTGAGAGAATAGACGAAGAATTAATGTATATACAAATGAATATAATGGAATAGCAGCAGTAGTAGAAATAACAGAAGTCATAAATGAATTTACTTATTATGCAAAAAACCCCATTGTAAACAGGGATATAATTCTGGATATGGAAAAGGATATGAATCTAAAAAAAAGAGATAGAATTTACATAGAAGGAAGTTTACAAATAGAACTTGAAGAATATAAGGAAAGGCTTGGACTATTGGAAATATAATATAAAGATAATACTATTTCTTCAGAAATGAAAATTAGAAGTTTCTGAAGGGGATTTGAAAATTTACCAAATAAGAACTTTATTGAATAGACAAATATATTAAAAATAACATCCTCAAATCGTCAAGATATTTTAAAATATTTTAGAAAAATAATCTAATGCTTCACAGAATGCAAAACAGCTTTACTAATAACCTAAGGCTGCTTTACCATAAAATATTGAAAATTGTTATAGAGTTAAGTATGAATTTGATAGTGCATATCAGAATAGAATTCTATTAGTGGAGTATAAATCGCCAATTACTTCTTTAAGCTTGACTAATTATTTTAAAACTCAACCGCTGGTAAATTTGGTGGAAAATCCAAAATTGACTGTCCCAATAATAGGCAATAAACTAAATTATGTTTTTGGTGAGGCAACAGGAAGAAAACATAATTTAGAAAGAACAAATGAAATGGCTTTAACATTAAAAGGAATAGGTATAAATAATGATACTTTAGGTAGAAAAGTTGTTTATAACAATCTAGTGAATACGTTTCATAATCCCCATTCTGTAATTAACAGAGAATCATACTATAATCCTTATGATGGTATTACATATAATAAAACTGAAAGAGAAGCATTTTTAATGGGACCAGCAGGAGGAGTTAAAATAAGTTCTATTTGGTGGAATAATGAATTAAAAACTGTTAAAATATATGGACATAGAAATAAAGCTGGGGAGTGATAAAAAATAAAATGGAAAAATATGAATTAAAAATATTAAATGATGACTTTGAAAATCGTACAAAATATAAAATTACTTCAGATCAAATAATAACATTAGATAATGGTGAAGGAAGAATAAGTATTGCCTTAATAGAAAATACAGAATCAAAAAAAAGATTTGTTTTTAAATATTTTGATGCAGGTGTATCTCCTGAAATATTATCCATTGAAGGAAAAGAATTAATTTTTTTAGGAATTCAATTTGAAATAATAAAAATTGATTTAAAAAATAATGAATTAAAATCTGTTATAAAATTTTCTTCTAATTTCTTTTTTGAATTTTTAGAAACTAAAGATTTTATAATTTCAATTTTTGAAATGGGTATTTGTGTTTTTTATAAAAATGGAACAATAAAATGGTATATGGAGTTGCCTGAAATTTTAATAGATTGGGAAATTGTAGGAAATGATATAAAACTAACTTTTTTTGATAAAAAAATTTCTATTCAATCTATAGAAACAGGAAAAATCAAGTTTATTTCAAATTGATTAAAAATAAAAAATAATAATCCAATATTTGATGATTTAGAGCAACAAATTCTAGCGGAGAAATCTTATATGATCAAACAGTAATAAAACAGTTATTGCAGATAGGACATACAACAGAATATGACTTGGTGTCTAGAATGAGTACAATGCTAAAATATCCAGTTACAGTATACAATCCTAATGTAGTAGCATTAAGTACAGCTGACTATTTTAATATTCCTAAACTTTATGATTTACTCGTATCTTTTAGTTCATCTAGATTATACAGTGTTGTTCCTGAAATGCATGAATTAGATAAGGAGAGATATACTTTTAGACCAAATGAAACTGGATATGTGAAGAATCCAACAGCACAGAATATAACAAATTATATAAATAATACAAATTATTTAGGAACAGGTGGGAAAAAAGGTTCGTTAAACGGATTATACATGTATGTTGTAGATGCCAATAATAATATTATAATTAGAAATAGAGCAACAGGGATGGTTTCTGGTCTTATAGGTACAGATTCATTACCTCATCCGACATTAATAGGCGGCTTTAATCCGCAAGTACAAGGTGCTGGAATTGTAACTATTCAAGGTGGAAAAATAATCAAAGTGGATAATGCCAGTGGACATTTTAGACCTGACTCAAGTTCATTAGGTAAAGTTGAAGAATTATTTTTAAATAAAGTCCCAGATAAATATTATGATAGAAAATTTGAGGGATTTATTCCGTATGAAAAGGAGTGAAATAAATGAAACAAAATTATTTAGGAACCTATGGAGTATTAAAAGATATATCAAATATATTAAATTACATTTATCTTGAAGATTTGGAAAAATCAAATGAAAATCTTGGAGTAACGATATTGAAATGTATAGAAGAAAAAAAAGAATATATAGTAGTGCAATCATTAGGAGGAAAGGCAAAATTTCGAATAAAGCGAGAAGTGTATGAAATAAAAGATAAACCTAAATTCAATATCGGAGATAGAGTCAAACTGCTTAAGTATCCAGAACTTGAAGCTAATGTAAGTAGGATTTGTTGGCATAATAAGGATAAAAGAATTTATTATCTTCTTAATGTTAAAAATGATAAAAGAAAAAGTACAAGCAGATATTATGAAGATGATAATAAGTTTGAAAAAGTATAAGTAAATATTTTACATAAGTGTATACTCAGATTTCTCATGTAGTTAATTATGTGAGAAATTTGAGTTCTCCTTAATTTTTCAGTATTTCATAGCAAAGCAGCTTTACTAATGACCTAAGGCTGCTTTACCATAAAATATTGAAAATTGTTATAGAGTTAAGTATGAA
>NZ_CALHQO010000264.1:0-3741 GCF_938036635.1 uncultured Leptotrichia sp. | reverse complement strand
TAAATATAAAATAAATAATTTAACCCTTGAAAGTTCAGCAGGAACCTATTTATTATATTCTCAAAATTTTACAGATAAGTTTAGAATCTATGGAAAAGCAGGGCCTTTATTCAGATATGAAAAAACAAAATATGGAACATACAAATATAAAAAGTCTCAATTAACAGGATATGCTAAAATTGGGCTGGAATATATTTTTTAATAAAATAAAACAGAGGTAAATATGAAAACAAAACTACTTTTATTATTTTTAACACTTTTTGTCTGCTGTTGTTGTTTTTCTCAAAAAAAAATTGAAAAAGCTAAAAATGTTAAAAATCAAAAAAATTATGAAATAGGAAGCGAAATTTATCGAGATAGAATGCGTGAATTAATTCGAGAAATCAAGAGAAATACATCAAATGACAAACTGCTGATTACTCAAAATGGAAATGAACTATATTTCTATAAAGGAGAAATGAATAAAGAATTTTTTAATGTAACAGATGGAACAACACAGGAAAGTCTTTACTATGGAGCAGGTTTCAAATTGACAAATCCAACTCCTGGAAAAGAAAATGAGCAATTGCTAAATTGGCTATTGCCAATTAGAAAGGCTGGAAAACCAGTATTTGCGATAAATTATGGAATTGGTGAAAAAGCTAGGGCAGATTTATTAAAAAAATCCGTTCAGACAAATTTTGTGAATGAATTATTACCGTCATTTGGAGCAGAAATGCCATATGTTCCAATTCAGAACTTTAATTCTAGAAATATAAATTTATTATCAGATGTAAAAAACTTTCTAGTACTTTTAGATCCAAAAAAATTTAAAGATATAGATGCATTTTTTGAATATTTAAAAGAAACAGATTACGATTTGTTATTAATAGAGCCATCACATAGTGGTAAATTTATGACAAAGGAACAAATCTCAGCTTTGAAAAAGAAAAAGAATGGAGGAGCACGTAAAGTAATTGCTTATTTCAGTATTGGAGAAGCTGGAGATTATAGAAATTACTGGAAGGAAGAATGGAATAATGAAAATAAGAGACCAAGCTGGATAGTGGAAGAAAATCCAGATTGGAAAGGAGATTTCATTGTTAAATACTGGAGTAATGAATGGAAGCAAATAGTTAAGGATTATCAGAAAAAACTAGATGAAATTGATGTAGACGGATATTTACTTGATACAGTTGATACCTATTACAAATTTGAAGATAAATCTGAAAAAACTGGTAATCTTATTGATTAAAAAATTTTGGAATTGGCATTTTTATAAAATATGCTATAATATATCTATCTAAGAAAACGATCAGTTTAAAGGCTTATAATTTATTTTATAAGTCTTTATTTTTTTTTGCTATTTTTTCTTGAGATGTAATGTCTTGTTACTATATAAGCATAAGAAAACGAACATATTGTATTTTCCTCCTCTCTACCAAACTATTTTACTATATTTTATCTAAAAGTCAATTCCTTTTTTGTATATTTTAACAAAAAAATAGCCATTTATGACTATCTTAGTAATTTATTTCATGTATTTTTTTTCATTCGGTAATAGATTATCCAAAAAACTCCCATTCTCAATCTTCTCTCTCATTTCTATAACTTTATCAGTTATATCCGTTATATTTACAATCCACTCATTTACATATTTTTTTACTGTTTCTCCCTTTATGCCTAACTGTATTGCTCTTCTTCCTATTGGATTGCCATAAATATCCCTATCTGGATCCCATTGACATCTTACTTCTGAATTTTCCAGTTTTTCTTTCCACTCTTCCTTAGATAAATCAGAAACTTCTCTAAAAGATGAGAGTACTGCATTTCTCACTATTTCATCAAATCCTTCCCTTTTCAAGTCAATTGCCAGTATTCTTTCCTGTCCTTGCTTACTAGCCCAGCCACTTCTGTACATCATCCAGAGAAATGACGGTTTTATCCAAGTCATTCTGTTTAAACTGAACTTACTTCCAAACTTTCCTAATTTTAAAGCCTCATCTGCTATTTCATTGTTATATGCCTGATAAACTCTTATTGTTTTATCATCAAATACAGCATAAATATTTCTTTCCTCTTCTTTTTTCATAATTAATCCTTTCATTCGACATCCTTATTTGTAAAATTACATCTCTTCAACTGCTCCATTGCATGTTCTCTTATAGTCTCTTCTTCGCTTTGTAATAATAATTCCAATTTTTCTTTCGCCTTAGGAGTATTTATGTCTCCTAAAGCAAAACAACATTTTCTTACTAATACAAAATTATCATCCCAACGATATTTTTCAAAATTCGAAGTTGCTAGTTCGTATACCGTGTCTATTGTTTGAGGTAAATGTAAACTTTGAAAATATGATGCTATAGTTTCATGTTCCTCATGAAATTCCTCTCTTGATAATTCGCTGAAACTCTTAACAAAATTTAATGAATATTTTGGAAATAAACCAAAAATCCCAATGGAATACATTAAGTACGCTATCTCATCTGAATTTTTTTTATAGCATGCTTGTTTTATTCCTTCTTTAATCATATCTATTTTTTCTTCATCTGTAACACTAGAAAAATTTGAGATTAATTCCTCATTTCTCAGTTGAAAATTTACAATATAAAATTTTTTGCTTAATTCAAAGAATTTTTTTAATTCTTTTCTATAATCCATTTTTTTATTCTCCTTTATCACTTCGTATTTTTTAAATTATAATTGAATATTTCTAATCCTTTCCCCCGTCTTTTCCTAATTGTCTATCTATTGCCTTTTTTCTAGTTACTTTATTCGCCTCTTCTTTAAAAGGAATCATTTTTTTACATCTTCAGTATTCTCACTCAAAATCCTTATTTGTAAAATCACGTCTATTCAACTCTCGTTTTGCTGATTCTCTTAATTCTTCAGTTTCATTTAAATTATTAGCCAAAAGTTCCAATTTTTCTTTTGATTTAGGAGTATTTATTTTCCCTAGTGCATGAATACATTTTCTAGCCATTGCAATTCCCCCTTCATATCCTTCAAACTGATGTGCCAATGCTAAATAATACACCCATTCTATTGTTTTTGGTGAAGCTATATCTTCAAATGCACCTGCTATATTTTCATGGTCATAGTGCCAATTTCCTGTTATCATTTCCTCAATACTGTCTTTAATTTCATCAAAATCTATTTTTGATGAAAAAACGAAACAAAAAACTAAATGAGAATAATACATCATCATATCTCCATTTTTCAAAGTACAAGCTTCTTTTAATTTTTCTTTTGCAATATTAGGAACTTCTCTTCTATACCTAATTTTTTCCAATTTAAATTTTTCTAAAAACTCATCATCAGTTAATTCTTTATTATACCATTTTGATAGTAATATAACTTCCTCAAGATATTTGTCCATAATTATTATTCTCCTATTACTTTGTAATCGATAATATTATCATTAAAGATACTCAATGCTTTTCCACCTTCTCTTTCTAATCCTATATTTATTATAGTTTTTTTTGAATTGTTGTTTCCAATTTAAACATTGCATGATTATTTCCCCAACCTTTAGATGCATTTGGCAATTTTGAATAATTATAATTAGGATTCGCCATTATACCACTTATTTGACTTTTATCTTTAACCCCTATATTCATCAATTCATTCGTTGTTCCTGGATTAAGTTTAAATTCTAATGTTACTCCACCATAATCATATTTTTGTACATATGATAGCGAAAGAGAAATATCTAAAAAAAGTAAAAAAACACTATATCATTATTAATAAAATTATTATATT
>NZ_CALHQO010000263.1:0-1384 GCF_938036635.1 uncultured Leptotrichia sp. | reverse complement strand
GGATTTTCACTGTTTATAATTGATTTTATTTTTGCTTTCAGCTGTGGCGAGATTACCTCATCAGCATCTATTAATAAAATCCATTCTCCCTTGCATTTTTTTAGAACAGAATTTTTCTGGGGGCCGTATCCCTTCCACTTTTCCACAAAGACTTTTGCTCCCTTCGCAAGTGCAATTTCCACAGTCCTGTCGTTACTCCCGCTGTCTACAACTATTATTTCATCAGCTATTCCCCTTACTGAATCTAAAGTTTTACCAATTCTGTTTTCCTCATTAAAAGTTATTATTCCTACGGATAATTTCATCAGCGTTCTCCTATTTCATATTTTTAAATTCCTAAACAGCAGGCAGAGCATTCTTTTGACACAATTCATCAAACATTTTTTCAAAGTTTACATCATTAATACGATTTTCAGGATAATCAATTAATATATTGCCTTCTTCCTTTATACGCCATTTATTTTTATTAATCTTTGGACCATAAAAAGCCATTATTTTCTTATCCAGCCCTTCGGCAATATGTAAAATCGAAGTATCAAGCGACACTACCAAATCGCTGTTTTTAATTATTGATATAGAATCCAAGATGGTTCTAGATTTTTCAAAGAATAAAACATTTTTATTGTCTGTTTTTTTTAGGATATTATGTATTGTTTCCCTATCATTTGGCGAATCTAGAATTATAATTGCATAATCCTTGTACATTTCCCCCAGCCTTTTTATTATAACAAGTGCATTTTCCTCGTTTATCTTTCTCCCTCTTGAAGCTCCAAAAAAGTTTAATGCTATTATCTTTCCTTTTACATTGTTTTCTTCAATAAATGCGGCTACGTTCTTTTCTGATTCTTCAGAAACAGGAACATCATATTTCGTGTCTTTTATTTCAATATTTACACTTTCCACCATTTGCTTATAAATTTGAATCATTTTTAAAGTATTGTTCTGCTTTATGTTTTTATTGTAAATATGGTACCCATCCTTGTTGTATCCAACGTTTACGGTTGCATTTACCCTGTTTAGAAGGTAAACTTGCTTGTATTTTAGCCCTTCAGTTGAATCAAAAAGGACATCATAGTTATTTTTCCCAAGTGTTTTTGCAATACTTCTCCACTCCTGCATCTTTTTCCTGTCAAGAATGTAGTATTTATTAATGTTTTTGTTTAGCTTTAACAAATTCTCGAGGGATTTGTCTGCAACAACATCAATTTTTATGTTGGGATAATTTTTTCTTATTTCCCGAAAGATGAAGGAGCTTATTATGTAATCTCCAATTTTTCCATCTGTCCTTAAAAATAAGATACGCTTTATTTCTGAAGGCATAAGATTAATATTCTTTTTCTTTTTATCAAATATATGGCTTAGCACTTCATTTTTTTTATCAACC
>NZ_CALHQO010000262.1:0-1004 GCF_938036635.1 uncultured Leptotrichia sp. | reverse complement strand
ATTCAAATAACTTTACTTATCGAAAGTTACCACTTCGCTATATTATAAATCATTTTTACTTTTTTTTCTACTTTTTTTTAAAATTTGCAAAAAGCCAGATTATTATTTTATCCTTCTATCCATATATTCCACATTCAAATATATTATACTATGCAAAATTATAAAAAATATAACCATAAAAGTATTAATAAATTCCCCAGCAATTACACCAAACTTAGAAATCAAAAGTAACAAGTCAATACCTAGCTCTTCAAAAAGTGAAACTATTGGAAGTAAAAAAATAAATATTGCTGAAAAAGAAAAAACAAGGCAAAGAATACCAGGAAATATCATTTTTAATTTATTTCCTTTAATTAAATGCAAATTATAATCCCAAGATTCTCTTAAATCAAATGGTCTTGCAGAAAATAACGGTATGAAGTAAAATAAGTAAATCCAAAAAATTACTAGCACCACCAAAGACACTGTTCCAAAAACTAAATTAAATTCATCAAAAAACAAAGGAAAAGGCAAATATCGAAATATATAACTAATTATGTAATATATCAAATATAAAAGGAAAAATTTTGAGGCTGACCTATCTAATCTTGAATAATTTTTCTCTTCTATTTTAAAAATTATTTTTTGATAAAACAGAAAAAGCGCCAAATAATAACAAAATTTAAAAATCTGAAGTATGTTTGCAAACGATAAAATTCCAGTATTTTCAATAATAACTTCTATTGTAATTTTAACGCAGGATATAAAAAAGAAAAATAATATCCACCATACATCATTCCTGTCAAACACAAGTTTTTTCAAAATAAAAAAAGCGTATCTTATTTGCTGAAAGATATTCAAATTCTTTTCAGTCAATTTCCCTTGCAATTCTTTCATATCCATAACAATTTATAATCCCTTTCTTTTCTAGTTCTGTCTCATACAATCTCAAACATATATTTATACTATTTCCCATTTAAAAGAAATCAGAAATTCATGTAATTAAATCCCTTTTTTACAAGACT
>NZ_CALHQO010000261.1:0-4087 GCF_938036635.1 uncultured Leptotrichia sp. | reverse complement strand
TTCCACCATTTTTTATCTAGTTTTTTTGTATCCATATTTTCTCCTTTTTTAGAATTATTTTATATTATCAATAAAAAGATTATCTCACAAGTTAAGAATAATTCATAAATAAATTTTTAAACTTTTGAGATAATCCTATAAATTAAGTATATTTGTTAATTATTTCAACACTGGCCAGAAGTCTTTATTTGCTTCAATTAAGTCATCCAATATTGCTTTTGCAACAGATGCACTTGGTACTGTTCTTGACAATGTGATTGCTTGCCATAATTTTTGGTATGAACCTTCTATCCATGCTTCTACTGTCAATTTTTCAACTGATACTTGTTGTTCCATTAATCCTTTCTGGAATTGAGGTATTTTACCTTGAACAATTTTTTCTGGTCCATTTGAACCTACTATACAAGGTACTTCAACCATTGCAGTTGGATCAAAGTTTGAGATTGCTCCATCATTTTCTACTATTAATAGCATTCTTTCTTTTGTATCATAAGCGATTGCTCTTGCCAAGTCAACTATATATGAAGCGTGATCGTCAACGTGTAGTTTGCTATCTTTTGCTGTTCCTTTTTCAGCAATTGCTCTACATTCTCCAAATACAAATTTTTCTCTTCCTTCCATTACTTCGTTTGCTCTTGTGTGATTAGGGTCTGAGTGTTCTACTACGTAATCAGGGAAGAAGTAGTATTTTAAGTATGTGTTTGGCATTGTTGTAGGATCAATTGCAAATACATCTCTTGCTTTTGTGAATGTGTCATTCCAGCTTGCTTCTGTATTTTCTCCTTCAATTTCTACATTATATCCAATTTTCGCCACTTTTTCTCTTAATGCAGGCATTAAGTCATTTCCTTCTTTATCTCTAATGTCTGTCCACCATCCAAAGTGATTTAATCCAAAGTATCTAATTACCATATCTTTTCTTGATTTAAGCCCAAGCATTTCAGCCATTCTTATTTCAATTCCAATTGGCATATCACAGATATTTAATATTTTAGAATTTGGACGTAATCTTCTAGTTGCTTCTGCTACGATTGCTGCAGGATTTGAATAGTTTAACATCCATGCATTTGGTGAATATTTTTCCATATAATCAACTAACTCGATAACTCCACCAATTGAACGCATTCCATAAGAAATTCCTCCAGGTCCGCAAGTTTCTTGTCCTAATACTCCATGTCTTAAAGGTATTTTTTCATCTTTTTCACGCATTGCATATTTTCCAACTCTTATATGTGCCATAACAAAGTCTACATCAGTAAATGCTGTTTCAGGATCTGTTGTATAAACAAAGTTAATATCAGGCGCTTTTTCCTTTATAATAATGTCACAAGCTTTTGCTATAACTTCTTGTCTTTCTGCATCGTTATCATAAAATTTTATTTGTCTAATCGGAAATTTATCTAAATTTTCAAGTAACATCAACACAATTCCTGGAGTAAATGTACTCCCTCCACCAGCTACTACAATTGAAAATTTCTTCATAAATAATCATCTCCATTTCTATTTTTATTAATTTTTATTTCCTATTTACATCGTTATAATAACATACTTTTTTAAAAAAGTCAACACTTTTATATAAATCTTTTTAAATATTTTTAAAGAATTATATAAATCTTTTTTATTTTTGTTGATATTTACTCTTATTTAGTGTATAATTACAATAGTAGTATTGATACTTATAGTAAATCTAATTTATATAATAGCAAAAACTTAAGTTATATCTGTGTCTAATTTATATATTTTCTCCAAATCGGATTAACTATGATTTCAAAAATTACAATTATTTTACTTAAATCTTAACTTTATTCAATTATCAGCTTAGCTTCCAAAAGATTTAAGTATATATAAAATATTCTATGAAAGGTTTGTATAAATGAATGAAAAAATATGAAAAAGTATATCACGATATTAAAGAACAAATTAAAAATGGAACTCTGAAATCAGGAGATTTTTTAAAAAAAGAAGATGACTTAGCAATAGACTATAATTTTTCCAAACTTACTGTAAGAAAAGCACTTTCTATGTTAGAAAGAGAAGGCCTTATACAGAAAGTAAAAGGGAAAAAATCAATTGTGCTAGAGAAAAAAAATCTAGAAAACATCTCTATAACTTCCATTCAGACTGTACAAGAAATTAGCAAACTTCAAAATATCATTCTTGAAACTAACTTAATTAGTTTATATATTGTTCAAGGAGTAGAAAAGTTGATGGAGGAATTTCAAGTATCTGAAAGTGCTGATTTTTACAAAGTTGTACGTACTAATTCGTTAGATGGCGAAATTTTAAATTATTCTACCAGTTTTTTTGACAGAAGAATCGTACCTTTTCTAAACGAAGAAATAGCAAAAAGATCAATATATGAGTATCTAGAAAACGAACTTAAGTTAAAAATAGCTTATTCACGTAGAAATATTAGTTTTAGAAAAATTACTCCTAAAGAGCAAAAATACCTTAAACTAAAGGATATAAATATGGTTGTCGTTATTGAAACTCATGCATATCTCTCAAATGGAACACTGTTTCAATATGAAACAATAATTCATCATCCTGAAAAATTTACTTTTAGTGCCATTGCAAAAAGATAATTTGATTTTAAATAGGTTTTTTATTTATAAATAAAAATGACCCAGAAATGAGTCATTTTGATATGTGTTTATTTCTTTTTGTCTTTGTAATAACTTTCTCTTATTTCTTTTAAGATTTTTTGTGCTTTGTCATTTTGTTCTTTGGTCTGTCTTATTGCTTCAACATTTCCTTTACTGTCAGATTTTATTATAATCTTATCAGTACTTTTTGAACTTTTCGACAATTTTGCGGCTTTATTACCGCTAAAGTAACTAGCTCTTGCTTCTTTTAAAGCTTTTTTAGCTCTTTTTATTTCTTCTGGTGTTAATTCACGTTTTTCTACAACGGTTGTTGTAGGAGTAAAAGTTGGAGTTACGTTATTTATCTTAACTTTTTCCTTTCCATTTTTATTTTTTTGTGAAGATTGACCAGTAATTATTGGTTGTTTTTTTTCAGTTTTTTCGCTGACAATTTTTTGTTCTTTTTCAGCTTTTTCTAATTGAAGCTGCCTTTCTCTTTCGGTTTTTTCTTGAGCTAATCTTTGTTCTTTTTCAGCTTTTTCTCTGGCTTTTTCAGCCTCAATCTGTTCTTTTTGAGTTTTGTAATAATCATCCCTTACTTTTTTTAATATTGATTGTGTCCCAATAGCCAGTAGTGGAATACCTACTGCCAAAATGGAAGTTATAATTACCAATTTCTTTTTATTCTTCATAAATTACCTCCTAATTTTACTTTAGACAAAGTAAAATAAAAATATATTTGAATTTTGTTGGTTGTTTCGTCAAAAATCACTAATTTGCACCTCTAATTTACTATTGTTTCTTTAACAAGAAGATATATGAATTATTTAATATTCTCTTTCTTATGTTTATTACAATTTTTTAGTTGTTCTAATAATAAGGTTATGAAAAACGACAAGTTTAGATGGCAAGCCGCTGTCTCTGTACCATCGGGTTATCTTGTTGATGTATATACAGGAGCGCTCATTTCAGATAATGATGTTGCTGTACTTGATTCGCCAACACCTACTGGTGGATGGGGTAAGCCTACTGAGGCAATGGGTTCTTCAGGATATCTTCCTAAACGATTGCGTGTTACTTGGGTTTCGTATTTTGAACATAAATTTTATCATATAGATACTCCTATTGATTATGATAAAATGGTTCGCCTTTTTAATGAAGGTTTTTATGACCTCCATGATGAGTTTACAAAATATCCCCCTATTAAATCAGAATATAATAAAGTGGTAGTAGGTTTTGCTCCTGGAGGCATTGTAGTTATTTGGGTAGCTGGTATAGGGAAACAAGTAGAGATAGGTCGTTACCAAGCAGAGGAAATTACCTTCTCAAAAGAACATATTGCAGGATTATCACCAGGTCCAGCTAAAAATATGCACAATATAGAAACCAACAATCTGAAAAGATGTTGCATTTAGTTTCAACTTGAGTCTAAAAACAAGAAAGTGAGAGGGATTTTTCAAGTTTTTCACACTTCTTTTTCTTGTCGAAGTTTTGTTTTTTTG
>NZ_CALHQO010000260.1:0-10009 GCF_938036635.1 uncultured Leptotrichia sp. | reverse complement strand
GGTGGAGTTTTATATTCGCTTGGCACAATTTTTTATTCGTGGAAAATTTGCAAGTTTAATCACATGATATGGCATATTTTTGTAATTCTAGGTAGTATTTCACACTTTTTAGCTGTGTATTATTTAATATAAGCAAAAAAATAAAAAACAAAGAATATATTTTATTTTAGAAAGGGTAATTTAATGGGAAGAAAATCGAAAATATCTAATGAATTAAAAATTGAGCTTGTAAAGAAAATACTGGAAGGAAAAGGAACTATTCAAGGATTAGCAAAGGAACACGGTATTGCAAAATCTTCGTTAATGACTTGGAAGAAAAAGTATCTAGAGATTGGTGAAGAGAGTATAATGGTTGAAGATAAAAATAGGCATTATCCTCGTGAAGTTAAAGAAAAAGCTGTTCAAAGCTATCTAAATAATGAAGGTTCTTTATTTGAAATTTGTAAAAAATATGAAATTGCATCTGTAAGTGTATTAAATTACTGGATTAGAGATTATAGAAGAAGTATAGATGTAAATGGAAACTTTTCATTATTAAAAAAACACGTAAGAAAATCTATAGATGCTAAAGTTGAAGCCGTGCATTTTTGTCAAAAAAATGATTATGATTATAATTTAGCTATCAAAAAATACGGTATCTCATACCAGCAAATTTATTCTTGGGTGAAAAAATTTGAAAAAGGTGGAATTGACGCATTGGTAGATAATCGTGGAAAAAGACGAACAGAAAACAAAAAATAATAAATTTAATTTTAATGGTAATAAAAAAACTGTCAAATCTTTTTAGAGAAATGACAGTTTTTTTAGTATTAACTTTTTTGAGTTTCTTCTTCTTTTTTGACAGGCACAAATTTTCTTTCTGGACTGATAAAAATTTTTATTCCAATAATAGCAACAATAATCATAGCTATACTTATCAAATATGGAAGTCTTATTCCAAAAATTAATAAATCTTCTGCCCTAAATGTACTTACAAACATTCTTATAATTGCATACATGATTAAATAAATCATTGATAATACTCCTGGATTGTATTCTTTTTTTCTAAAATAGAACCAAAGAATTATAAATCCAATTAAATTCAGGAACGCTTCATAAAGCATAGCGGGGTGCAGTGGTAAATTTGGAAATTCTGATCCAGCTGGAGTGTCTAACGGAAAACTTAGTCCCCAAGGAACAAGCTGTTTAAATTGAGCTTGTGCAGTAGCACTTAATGACTGGTATTTTGCCCACCATTCATTAAACTTTCCTGAAAAAATTACGCTAAGTGGAGTAAATGTAGGTACTCCATGAACTTCTCCATTTGCCAAGTTTCCAAATCTTCCCAGAAACTGTCCAAACAGTAAAGGGCCAACAGCCATATCTGTAAGAACCCATAAGTTCATTTTGTTTTTTTTGGCATAGTAACATGAGCCTATAAATGCTCCGATAATTCCACCGTGAATTGCAAGTCCACCTTCCCAGATATACAGGATAGATAAAGGGTTTCCAATATAGTCTGAAAATTTAAAAATAACATAATATAATCTTGCCCCAATTAATCCTGCTACTATTGTAGTAAATGCAAAATCTTCAATAATTTTTCTATCATCAACGCCTCTTTTTTCGGCAACATCATCAGCAAGTGCGATAAACATTCCAAAAAGAAAAGCTAAAATATACATTAAACTATAAATTCTAAGTTCAAAACCTCCAATTTTAAATAAATATGGTTTCATTTATGCTCCTTTTCAATATTTTGAAATAGAAAGTTAAAAAAATGATAACTTTCTATATTTTTTTGTTTTTTATAATTGTTTTTTTAATTCTTTTTCAAAGATTACAAAGAAATCATCAAGCTGTTCCTTGGAAATTTGTCCTAAAATTCCAATTCTCATAAGGCTTTCAGCATATTTTCCCTTTCCGCCTGTAACAGTGTATCCTTGTTCTTCAAGGGCTGAAATTATTGATTTTATAATAATTCCTTCTCTATAAACTGAAATTAGTGTATTTGTTCTGTTTGCCTCATTTTTAACTAATAGTTCAAACCCAAGTTTTTGAGCTTTTTCTTCAACATATTTTCTCAAATCGTGTTTTTGTTTAATTGTGTTTTCAATTCCATTTTTTATCAAGTCTTTTAATGACTGATTCAATGCTAGAATTAAAGCAATTGCTGGAGTGTATGGTGTTTCTCCATTTTCTTCAAAATATTTTGCATATTGCTTCAAATCAAAATAATATTTAGGTAAATCAGAAACTTCCATAGCTTTTTTAGCTTTATCGCTTATTGCGACAAATGATAGTCCTGGAGGTATTAGAAATGCCTTTTGGCTTCCTGCAATCGCCACATCCACATGCCATCCATCAAAATCAAATTCATTTACAACAAGTCCGCTGATTGTGTCAACAATTAGCAAAATATCAGTATTTTTTGTCAAATCTCCTAAAGATTTTATGTCATTTAGAATACCAACTGAAGTTTCGCTATGAGTGGCTAAAATTCCTTTTAAATCTGGATTTTCTGAAATAACTTTCTTTACATCATCCAAATTGTAGCTTTCTCCAAATTCATATTGTAAATTAATTACGTTTAATCCATAAATTTCAGCAATTTTTCTAAATCTATCTCCAAAATATCCAGTATTTATGGCAAGAACCTTGTCACCTTTTGAAAAAAAGTTTACAATGGCAGTTTCCATTGAACCTGTACCAGATGAAGTTATAACGGCAACATCATTTTTAGTTTTAAATACTTTTTTCAAATTTTCATTGTTTTCTTTCATAATTCTTCTAAACTCAGGTGTTCTGTGGTGGATAATATCCTTTCCAAAAATTTCCAGATATTCTTCTGGAATATTAGTTGGTCCTGGTGTCAATAATAATTTTGAACTCATAAATCTATTCCTCCTAAAATTTATATTTTAAAAATTTTTATATTAACTCCTTTGTCAATTTATCATATTGAAGCAATTTCGTTAAGATTTTTTCTACATCGTCTAATTTTAGCATGTTTGGACCGTCAGACAATCCTTTATCAGGTTCAGGATGTACTTCTGCAAATATTCCATCAACTCCAACAGATACTGCTGCTCTTGCAAGTGGATATACATAAGCACGGTTACCTCCTGAAGTTTCTCCCTGTCCTCCAGGAATTTGTACTGAATGTGTAGCGTCAAATACGACTGGATATCCAAATTTTCTCATTTCTAAAAGTCCACGCATATCTACAACAAGATTATTATATCCAAATGAAGCTCCACGTTCACAAAGTATTATATTTTCGTTTCCAACTTCCTGAAATTTCTTTACAACATTTTTCATATCCCAAGGCGCTAAAAATTGACCTTTTTTGATATTAACTGCTTTTCCAGTTTCTGCTGCTGCGATGAGTAAATCAGTCTGTCTTGATAAAAAGGCAGGAATTTGAAGTAAATCAATAACTTTTGCAGCTTCTTTGCATTGATGTGGCTCATGAATGTCTGTAGCAAGAGCAACACCATATTTTTCTTTAACTCTTGACAAAATTTCGAGTCCCTTTTCAAGTCCTGGACCTCTAAATGAAGAAATAGAAGAACGGTTAGCCTTATCAAATGAAGCTTTAAATACATACTGAATTCCAAGTTTATCAGTAATTTCTTTCATTTTTGCAGCTACTTCCATAACTAAATCTTCTGATTCAATTACACAAGGTCCAGCTATCAAAAAGATCTTATCATTACCAATTGTTATATTATCAGTAATTTTAACTTTTTTTACTTTATCTATTAACATATCCAATTCCTTTCTAAAAAATTTTCTTATATTTTCATTTTATCATAATATTTCTTTTTTTCCTAATATTTTTCTAAAATATTCCTTTTGATAAAACAAATAAATTATGTTATACTTTTAACTGGAAAAATAATTGAAAAATAAAAAGCAGAATGATAAATAAAATTAATTGAAGAACAGGAGAAAAATATGAATAAAGTAGCTTTAATTATGGCTGGAGGAAGTGGAACGAGATTTTGGCCATTATCTACAAATGATAAGCCAAAGCAGTTTTTGGATCTTGTATCAAAAAAGACTATGATAAAAGAAACAATTGACAGGATAAAAAAACTTATTCCAATAGAGAGAATTTTTATTTCAACGAATATTAAGTATCTTGACATAATAAAAAAGGAATTACCTGAGATTGCTGATAGAAATATAATTTTTGAGCCAATGGCAAGAGACACGGCAGCCTGTATTGGATATGCGGCATGTATTATCAGAAAAATTTATGAGAATAGCATTATGGCAGTTTTGCCGTCAGATCATTTGATTAAAAAGGAAAAGGAATTTTTGGACAGCTTGGAGTTTGCGTTTAAAGAGGCTGAAAAAAATAAGATTGTTACTCTCGGAGTTAAGCCGACTTACGCTGAAACTGGGTATGGATATATTGAGTATGTAGATAGAAAAAAATCAAAAGATGATAAAAATAACTGTGAAAATAAAGAAAGATTCAAGTCATATAAAGTAAAGAAATTTAGGGAAAAGCCTAATAAGGAGCTGGCTGAAAAATATATCGAGCAGGGAAATTATCTTTGGAATAGTGGAATGTTCCTTTGGAAAACGGAATTTATCTTGCATGAAATAAAAAAACATATGGAAACTCATGGCATTATTTTGGAAAAAATTGAAGAAATGCTCGAAAATATTGATTTAAATGAAGTTTATGGAGAAAAACTAAGTGATTTTGTGAAGGATGAATTTGAAAAATTTGAAAAAATTTCGATAGATTTTGGAGTGATGGAACATACAAAATCTGTTAGTGTCATACCTGTTGACATTGACTGGAACGATGTTGGAAACTTCAAATCACTTGAGGATATTTTTCCAAAAGACAAGGATAGCAATGTTGTGCAGGCTGATAACTTTGAACAGATTGAATCAGAAGGAAACATCGTAATTAATAAGGAAAATGACAAAATTATTGCTACAATTGGGCTAGAAAATATCGTTATTGTAAACACAAAAGATGCCTTGCTTGTCTGCCATAAGGATAAAAGTCAGGAAATTAAGAAAATATTAAATAAGATTGAGATGAAAAATAAGTAGTCAAAAAAGAATTTGACTATTTTACTTGAATTTTATTGTTATTTGAAATTTAATTGTTTGATATAAAAAAGTTTGGGTGTAATAAAAACATCAATGTGAAAATATTTATTGAATAAAGGGAGCAAAACTAAAAATGGAAATAGATATTATAAAAGAAGCTAAAAATGTATTTGATATTGAAATTGCAGAACTGGAAAAATTAAAAAGTAAATTAGGAGATGATTTTCAAAAATTAGTCCGAATGATTTTAAATTTGAAAAATAACAATAAAGTTGTTGTGACAGGGATTGGAAAGTCAGGAATAATTGGTAAAAAAATTACAGCGACACTTGCCTCAACTGGTACAACATCAGTATTTATAAATGCAGCAGAAGCACTTCATGGTGATTTGGGAATGATTAACGATGGAGATGTGGTAATAGCCATTTCAAACAGCGGAAATTCTGACGAAGTATTAAGCATTTTAGCGCCAATAAAAAAAATTGGAGGAAAAATAGTTGCATTTACTGGAAATCCTGATTCTATGTTGGGAAAATATGCAGAACTTACGATAAATGTGGGAGTGGAAAAGGAAGCGTGTCCGCTAGGGCAAGCGCCAATGAGTTCGACTACAGCAACTCTAGTAACAGGAGATGCTTTGGCCGTATGCCTTATGAAATTAAAAGATTTCACAGAAAATGACTTTGCCAAATATCATCCAGGAGGAAGCCTTGGAAAACGGCTATTATTACATGTTTCAGATTTAATGCACATTGGAGATGAATTGCCAGTTGTAAAAGAAGATGAGAAAATTGAGAATGTATTAATGGTCCTTACAAAGAAAAAATTAGGAGCTGTGTGTATTACGGATACAGGACTTGAAAATGGCAAACTGCTTGGAATTATAACAGAAGGAGATATTCGGCGTGCATTGGAACATAAGGAGAAATTTTTTGATTATGTGGCTTCTGATATTATGATTTCTACACCAGTAACGATTGAAAAGGATGCAATGGCTCTCGATGCACTTCATCTCATGGAAAACAGAAAAAGCCAGATTAATGTACTGCCTGTTGTTGAAAATGGAAATGTTGTAGGCTTGATACGGGTACACGATTTAATAGGATTAAGATAAGGGGAATTTTTTGAATGGATAATAAGAATTTATTGAAGGGAACGATGGTTTATTCTCTTATGAATTTGGTTACAAAGATGGGATCGTTTATATTTTTGCCGATAATAACGAGGTTATTGACACAGGAAGAATTTGGGATTGTGGGAACATTGGCTCCGATTACTTCATTATTTACTGTAATTCTAGGGCTGGGGCTTTATAATGCTCAGATGAAGAAATATGTAGATTTGAAGGAAAGTGAAGATGAATTTGGAAGTTATATGTTTTCTTCAACTTTGATTATAGTAGTTTTTAATATACTTACTTATATTTTTTTATTTACACCTGTAGCCAAAAAACTGTTTTCATATATAGTTGATTTAAGCAAGGTAAGTTACTATCCTTTGATAATTGTCAGCGTCTTAATTGCCACAACGAACACTTTTAACAATCTTTCGACAACTTTGTTCAGAATGAAGAGAATGTATATGAAGGTTGCGATAGGGAGTGTTGTAAGCCTTTTTACAACTTATATTCTGGCAATTTACTTTATAAAATACTTAAAATGGGGAGTTTTTGGAAACCAGTTTGCAAATTTAATTGCGCTGATTATAGTATTTCTGTTCTATTTTAAGGATTATTTTGGAAAATTTAGATTTAAGTTGAACTTTGATTATGTGAAATATTCGCTAAGAAATGGATTACCACTAATTTTTATTGAGCTTACGGATCAGGTTGTGAATTTGAGCGATAGGCTTGTTTTGGCAAAATTTATTTCTCTTGCGGTAGTTGGGGGATATACACTTGCATTTACTGGAGGAAGGGTTTTGTCGGTTGTTACAGGTTCTTTTGTAAACAGCTGGACGCCAGAGTTTTATGAGGCGATGAAGGAGGATAGGACAAATCCAAAAATAACACGAAGTGTAGAAAACTTTATTGCGATTATTTCCTTTGCCTGTGTAATCGCACAGTTATTTGCTCCAGAAGGAATAAAGCTGATATTTCCAAAAAGTTATTATCAGGCGATAAATTATATGCCTTTAATTCTAGCTGGAATTGTCGTTCAGGCACTATTTTGCCTTGATTATTTTTTCCATTTTCACGAAGACAGCATATACATTTTTTATTTTACAATGTTTGCAATGATATTTAATTTAGTTGGAAATATAATTTTTATACCGAAATTTCCAGAAATTGGGCCTATTATTGCGGCGTGGACTACGTTACTTGCCTTTTTATTTAGAGCAATAATGGAAATGATGATTATAAGAAAAAAATACAAGATTTCGTTTAATTATAAAAAATTATTTTTATATTTCATAATTATTGTAAATCCCGTGATATTCTATTTGTCAAATGATCAGCTTTCGTGGATGAAATTTGGCTTGAAAATAGTTTATTTGGCGATAGTGACAAAATTGCTTGTAAATAGAGAAGTTTACGCTAAAATTGCAAATCTTGTAAATGGAATAAAAAGAAAAATTATAAAACGTTAAATTTTAAAGCTTTGGAAAATAAGGGGAAATAAAAAATGAAATTTACGATTTTTACACCAACTTTTAATCGAAAGGAACTACTTGAAAAATTGTATAAATCACTTCAAAAGCAAACGTACAAGGATTTTGAGTGGCTTATTGTCGATGATGGCTCTGCTGATGGAACTAAAGAGAAAGCAGAAGAATTTTTGAGTGAAAAAAAGCTGGATATAAAGTATTATTTTAAGGAAAACGGAGGTAAACAGCGGGCGTATAATTTTGCAACTGATAAAGCAAATGGAGAGCTTTTTATCTGTCTTGATTCTGATGATGAATATGTTGAAAATGGTCTTGAAACTATTTTGAAATATTGGAAAAAATATGAAAAAAATAACAATATTGCGGGAATGGGGTATTTGTCAACTTATCCAAATGGAGAAGTTATAGGCTCTAGTTTTCCAGAAAAAGAGATGATTTCGACACAGTTTGATATTTACAATAAATACGGAGTTAAGGGCGACAAAGGGCTTATGTTTCGGACTGAAATTATAAAAAAATATAAATTTCCAGTTTTTGATGATGAGAAATTTATTACAGAAGCTGTTGTCTATAACAGAATTTGTGAAAAATATAAGATGGCTTATGTGAATGAAAAAATTGAGATAAAGGAATATCAGGAAGATGGCTTGACAGCAAAATACAATAATTTACTGCTACGAAATCCGAAAGGACAGGCACTTTATCATAATGAAATCAATTCCCAAAATTTATCTTTTAAGCAGAAAGTTCTAAATAATGCTGTTTATTACAAATTTTGCAGGGCAGCAGGGTATAAACTTGGAAAAATATTTAAAGAAAATAAAAATAAATTGTTTTTAATTTTTGCTTTAGGAATTGGGGAATATATGTGGCAAAAAGAGAAAAATAAAAAATAAGATTTTAAGTTTGGGAATATAGAAATTAAAAATTTAGAAAAGAGAAAGAAATACGAAATGAACAAAAAATTAGATGATAAAAAAGTAGTAGTTGGAATGAGTGGCGGCATAGACAGTTCTGTCGCTGCTCTTTTGTTGAAACAGCAAGGCTATGAAGTTATAGGAGTTACATTAAAGCATTTGCCTGATGAGCTTTCAGAAAATCCTGGAAAAACGTGCTGTTCCCTTGATGATATAAATGATGCCAGATACACTTGCTACACATTGGGAATACCTCATTATGTACTAAATGTCGTGGAAGAATTTAAAAAGGATGTAATGGATTATTTTATAAAAATGTATAATGCTGGAAAAACCCCTTCACCTTGTGTAATTTGCGATGAAAAGGTAAAAATAAAAAAACTCGTAGAATTTGCTGATAAAATGGGGATAAAATACATTTCGACAGGGCATTATTCAAAAGTTAGCGAGAATAATATGCTTTTATGGGACAAAAATAATAGAAAAGATCAGACTTATATGCTTTATCGGCTGGATAAGGATGTCGTAGAAAGATTTTTATTTCCGCTTGCAGAATACGAAAAATCAGAAGTTCGTGAAATTGCAAGACAAAATGGCATTCATACTCATAACAAGCCTGACAGCCAAGGAATCTGCTTTGCTCCCAACGGATATATTCCATTTTTGAAAAAAGTGCTTGGAAATGATGTGAAAAAAGGAAATTTTGTGGATAAAAATGGTAAAATTATTGGAGAGCACATAGGTTATCAGTTTTATACAGTTGGGCAGCGGCGTGGACTGGGCCTTAATTTAGGAAAGCCGTTTTTTGTACTGGAACTTCGCCCTGAAACGAATGAAGTAGTTGTGGGAGATTTTGAGGAATTGCTAATAAAGGAAATAGAAGTGATAAATTGTAAATTTCATTATGATTTAGAAGAAATAATTGGAAAAAAATTAACTGCACGTCCAAGATTTTCTTCAAAAGGACTGGCTGGGGAATTGAAACTTTTAAAAAGTGAAGAAAGTAATGAAAATAGGATAATTTTTGAATTTGATAAAAAGACTCACGAAAATTCAGAAGGACAGCACATTGTATTTTATTTAGGTGATGAAATTGTTGGTGGCGGCGAAATAAAAATATTTGACAAAGCCCTAAAAATATGATAAACTTATCAAAGTCAAGTGGCGACATGGTCGAGGGGCTTAGGCAGAGGTCTGCAAAACCTTGTACACCGGTTCGAATCCGGTTGTCGCCTCCATTAACTGATTACTAATAATAATTAATAGTGATAACTGCTTATTTAGGTAGTTATTTTTTTTTAGTTTAAATTTAAAAAATATTCAATATTTCCAAATCAAGATAAATATGATAGAATATATTTAAAAATAATTTTAGCATAAATAAAAAAAAGCAAAGCAAAGAAAAGAGGGAAATATAGATGAAT
>NZ_CALHQO010000259.1:0-1062 GCF_938036635.1 uncultured Leptotrichia sp. | reverse complement strand
ATACATTCCAGTATAAAATTTATTTTCTTCAATCAATCCCGCATTCAAATTTGTCGGACCATTAAGTGCCTTTCTTATATCCACAATTCCCCAGCCCATCTGATTGTCAAGTCTATCTCTTTCACGATAAGCCGTTGTCAAAAGAATTTCTTTAATCTGATGATAAGTCAGCCCCTTAAATTTATTCAAAATAATTGCCGCATATCCAGCCGTTCTAGGTGTTGCGAAACTTGTTCCAAATTTATTTTCTTCTTCCGTTTTACTATATATGTTACCAAGTGCTACTATTGTATTACTTCGTGCATATAATGCATCTGCACTGACTTCATCATCTGTTTGAGACATTGTACATTTTTCTGAAAAATCTGATATTTTTCCACCTTTGTAACTTTCATTCAGCAAAACAGAATTTGTCACATCTTTTTTCCCATAAACAAAACAATTTGCAGCATCAACCATTATTCGCTGACTTCTAAACAATTTTGCTACTTCATCGCTATACAAGGGAAGTTTTGCAGTTGCATCATTAAGCAATACTTCAGCATTAGAATTATTTTCCTTTTTTTGTGCATTAGGAACAGCCAATACCAATAAATTTCTATCATCTGTATTCGTTGTCACAAGTCTGGGCATATAATTATTTAAAAGTGTTTCATTTATTACATTTCCAAAATACCAAGCATTGTCTGTTAATAAATACTGCGAATAATATGGTGTACTTGTACTATAGGAAAATATTCCTTCTAACATATTCCATTCATTTTCAGCACCATAATTTATTACTTGACCTGCATCAAATCCTGTTGTTTCAAGAAAAGTTTTCGTGGCAAGTGTCGTATGATCTTCACCTTCCTGATCCTTTAACGAATGTTTTGCTATTTTTTCCCAATTTTCAGGAAGATAAGTTCGTGGCATTTCATCTCCAACTTCTTTTTTCCAATTATCATAGCCTGTCGTATTATCAGTTATAGCATAATAAATTTTACCTTTTCTATACTCATTTTTTTGATATTTTACCAAATTTTCTTTTACATCATAATCAGATACTTTTGTTTTTTTATC
>NZ_CALHQO010000258.1:0-3370 GCF_938036635.1 uncultured Leptotrichia sp. | reverse complement strand
ATTTATTAAAAAAAAACTCTACATAAGAAAAAATAATTCCTAAATAGAGATTTTTTTATTTGTTAAATTTTACTATTTCACTTTCACAATTTTCTTTTTCCCAGCCCTAATGATCATTCCGCTTTCGACATTTACACTTGCCTTAATATCTTTTATCGCCTCGTCATTTATTTTGAATCCGCCTTGTGAGATTAGTCTTCTTGCTTCACTTGTTCCTCCAAGTAGTTTTGCTTCTTTTACAAGCAAGTCAATTACATTAATTTCTCCATAAGGAACTTCCACTTCTGGTAAATCTACATCAAGATTTCTTTTACTGAATACGTTTTCAAACCAGTCTCTTGCTTCCTTAGCCGCTTCTTCACCGTAGTAAATTTTCACAACTTCAGCTCCTAATTGTTTTTTAGCTTCCATTGGATGTAAACTTCCATCTGCAATTTGAGCCTTGATTTCTTCAATTTTTTCAAAAGGAACATCTGTTATCATTGTATAGTAATTTTCCATTAATTCGTCTGAAATTGACATAACTTTACCAAACATATCATTTGGGGTATCTTTTACACCAATGTAGTTTCCAAGTGATTTAGACATTTTTTCCACTCCATCAAGACCTACCAGAATTGGCATTATCATACAAACTTGCTGCTCCTGTCCAAAGTTTTTCTGTAAATCTCTTCCTCTTAGCAAATTAAATTTTTGTTCTGTTGCTCCCAATTCCACATCAGCCTTCAGTTCAACTGAATCATATCCTTGTAAAATCGGATACATAAACTCAATTAGTGAAACTGGTTTATTTTCAGCCAGTCTTTTTGAAAAATCCTCTCTCGAAATCATTTGCGATACAGTGAACTGCGATAATAAGTTCAACGCATCCGAAAGTGATAATTTTTCCAGCCAGTCAGCATTATAAACAACTTTTATTTTATCCAAGTCCAATATCAATTTTACTTGATCCAAATATGTTTTTATATTTTCATTTACTTGTTCCTCTGACAACATCTTTCTAGTTTCAGATTTTCCTGTTGGATCTCCAATTCTCCCTGTAAAAGTCCCAATCAAAAACAGCACCTCATGCCCCAAATCCTGAAACTGCTTCAGTTTTCTTAAAGGCACAGCGTGTCCTAAATGCAGCTCTGAACCTGTCGGATCAATCCCCAATTTAATCCGTAGCGGAGTATTAGTTGAAATTGATTTTTCCAACTTTTTCTTAAATTCATTCTCATTAATTATTTCATCGCACCCACGGCTCAAAATATTAAATTGTCTTTCTACTTCGTTTTTTACTTCTATTTCATTATTTCTATCTATACTCATTCTTATTTTTTCTCCTTCTTCTGTTTTATTTTTTTATTTATTTTTTCTTTTTATTAAATGCAAAGGGAAACAATCACCACCCCTTGCAATCACGACATTTTTAATTTAACTACAAAAATTAACATAAATATCAAGTAAAATAACAACTGATTTCACTTGCTCTAAAAGGCTTTTATAAATATGCTACATACTTCATAAAATAATATACGATTGGCAATACGAACAACGCACTGTCAAATCTATCTAAAAATCCACCATGTCCCAAAAGCAGATTTCCAGAATCTTTTACTTCCAACTCTCTTTTTATCTTGGATTCTACCAAATCTCCCAGTTCGGCAAAGATTCCTATTGCAAGTGCAAGGATAAAGGCTTTTAATCCTCCTATAGCAACATAATCGTAATTTACAGAACAGTTTTTTGATAAAAATGTAATTCCACATACGAAATTAGCTATAAATAAATAAATTTTATCAAAAGATAGGATTACTATAAATACTGCTAGAATCCCTGCAATTGCACCTTCAATTGATTTTTTTGGACTGATTTTTGGAGCTAATCTATGTTTGAATATTTTCCCACCAATTGCCATTCCTACAAGATAGGCAAAAATATCGCATGCCCAAATCAGCATAAATGTCATCACAACTAGAATATTTCCATTTGGAAATTCATATTTTATCAGCAAAATATGTGAAAATAAATATGATACATAAATTATTCCAAATAAAGTATATGAAATTTCTGCCATTGCATTTTGAATTTTTACTTTCAAAACCTGCCTTAAAGACAGAAGAATTATTGCAAATACAATAAATCCACCCATATCAAAGTTAATTTGCTTAAAAAGTGCAAATCTAAAATATGAAAAAATATTTTTGGAATTTTCCTGAAAATATATTGCAACTGGTAAAAACAATCCAAGTCCCATTCCAATCCTGCTTGCTACCTCAAATCCCTTATCCTTTAGCATTTTATAAAATTCAAACAGCGACATTCCAGTTATTACAAGTGTAAATACTAGAAACATCACATTTCCCTTTAAAAATATCCATAAAAGGAAAGGTACAAATAACAAAATAATAAATAATCTACTTAACATTCAGTCCTCCGTATCTTCTATCCCTTTTATTAAAGGATAAAATCGCTTTATCTAGTTCTTTTTCATCAAAGTCAGGCCAGTAAACATCTGTTATGTAAAACTCTGAATAGGCAATTTCCCAAAGCAAAAAATTACTTATTCTAAATTCTCCGCTTGTTCTGATTACAAGTTCTGGATCTGGAATTTCTGGACGGTACATAAATTTAGAAAATTCTTCTTCTGTAATTTTTATATTTTCCGAACTTTTCTTTTTATCTACAAACTCATTTACTACTTTCTCTGTAACATTCAGTCCATTATTTTCATTATTAAACTGCTCTTTTATTATTTCACTTAATTGATTCAAATGTTTAGTTTCCAAAACTTTGTTCACAGCATCAACAATCTCTCTACGTCCACCATAATTAAACGCTATATTAAAAACAATATTCTCACAATCCGCCAAATAATTTTCAGTTTCCTCAATCTTCTTTAGTAATTTTTGTGAAATATTTTCCTTTGCTCCTGTAACAAGCAATTTTACACCTTGTTTTTTTAAGTTTTTCTTCTCTTTATCCAAATACTTCGCAAATAAGTCCATAAGCCCATTTACTTCCTTTTCAGGTCTCTTCCAGTTTTCAGTCGAAAATGCATACACAGTCAAATATTCCACACCAATGTTCCCAGCATACTTTAAAATCTTCTCAAGACTGCTAGCCCCAGCCCTATGCCCTTCTAGCCGAATCTTTCCACGCTCCTTAGCCCAACGTCCATTTCCATCCATAATAATGGCAATGTGCCTAGGAATCACCAATTCATCTCTATCCATATTATTCCTTTCAAGAATAAAAATATTATTGCTATAATTATAACAGCCAAATCATTATTTTTCAAGGTGTTTGTAAAATTATTACATAAAAAAGAAGCAGAATTTTCAAAATTCTACCTCTAACCATAATAAGCCTTTATAAAATAAAAATT
>NZ_CALHQO010000257.1:0-2362 GCF_938036635.1 uncultured Leptotrichia sp. | reverse complement strand
GAGGTGGAGGCGGAAGTTCGCAGACATCTCAAGCAACCCCCATACCAAATCCAAGCAGGCCGTCGGAAAATCCATCTCAAATCCCTGGAAATATTGGTGGCAAAAGTAATTTTAATCCAAGTCAAAATATTGGAAATTCTGAATCAAATAATAATTCTAGCTCTGGACAAAGTGCTGGAAATTCTACAACAAACAACAGTTCTAATTCTGGACAACAAAGTCAAGTACCCATCCCAAATAATTTTGAAAAACCTGCAAATCAAGGTGTAATGACAGGAAAAGGCGTACAAGTTGCAGTTTTGGATGAGGATTTTATAACTAATAATGAAACAATGAAATATTACAAAAGAGGACAAAGTTTTGAGAAAGTAAAAGAAGATGAATTTAAAGGAAGATTGAATTCAAATTATGCAGTTGCTGCAGGTCATAGTCCAAGTAAAAATGATCACGGATTGAGAGTAGCTACAATACTTGGTGGTGAAAGCGGTAATGGAGCTAAAGGAGCAACAATACACGGAGTATCTTTGGGAACACAAAGTGCTGGATTAATTATAAATGTGGATAGATACAAAGAATTACAAGCTAAAGGTGTAAGAATATACAATCAATCTCTTGGAATACCTCAAGAATTTTCTTCTACAACTTATAGAAAGGATTTATGGGAATCTATTAAAACTGTTGGAAATTGGACTCAAGATAAAATGGATCAAAAGGTAGATGAGTTAATAAACTTTTATAAAAAAGCTGTTAATGAAGGTTCATTATTTGTCTGGGCAGCTGGAAATTATAAAGCAGATAAAACTGAGCTTACAGCAGTATCTGTTCAGTCGGGGTTACCAATAGCAATTCCTTCATTACAGAAAGGTTGGATAGCAGTAGTAGGTTTGGAAGAACAGGCTGATGGGAGTGCAAAAGATTTTCCAAAACATTTTGCGTGGGCAGGAGAAAGTGCAGCATATTGGACTATTTCTGCAAATGGACGTTGTGAATTGCCAGGTTGTTCTTCACCAGGTTCATCAAATGCAGCTCCAAGAGTTACAGCGACGGCAGCAAAAGTTAAAGAAAGATTTCCTTGGATGACAGGACACGAAATTCAGCAGACGATTTTAACAACAGCAACTAAAATAAATACATTATTAATTGGTAATGGTGATGTAAGTTCAAGATATGGATGGGGATATTTGAATGAAGAAAAAGCATTAAAAGGACCTGCTCAATTTGATAATATTTTACTTGTAGGTAAAAATGCAGCACTTGCTGGGTTAAAAGGACAATTTAACGCAAATATCGGAAATTCAATGACATCCATTTTTGAAAATGATATTAAAGGTGATGGCGGATTAAGAAAATCTGGAAATGGAACATTGATTTTAACAGGGAATAATAGTTATGCTGGAGATACTACCATAGATGAAGGAAAATTAGAAATATATGGAAATAATACTTCTGATATAACGATAAATTCACAAGGGACACTAGTAACGTATCCGACAGCTATAATAAATGAAAAGGATGGTGTTCCAAAAAGTGTTTACAATAATGGAGGAACTTTTGAAAATAGAGGTTCAGGAGCTGTTATAACAGGAAATTACATAGCAACAGCTGGTTCTATAACAAAAGCAGAAATAGGTTCTAAACTTATAGTTAATGGAACAGTGAATTTAAATGGAGAGAGTGCAACATTACAAACTTTAAGTAATGGAAGATATATTACAGCAAAACCGTTGTCAATGACTGTGATTGAAGCAGAAAAAGGGATTGAAGGTAATTTTGGGAAAGTGGAAACACCTGAATTGGTTAATGGTGCGACTGAAGTAAAAGGAAATAAATTAAGTGTGAAATTGAGTAGAAAAAATGTGTTAGATTATGTGAAAAAAATAGCAGGAACTGACGAGATGCAAGAAAATACGGCGCAAAATATTGAAACAGCTTTTCAAAAATTAGATGAAAAAATTGAGAATGGAACGGCGGAAAATGTTTCGCAGTTTGAGAAAAAAGCTGCAAAATTACAATCGCTTTCTTCTACAGCAAGAGCAGCAATTTTAGACAGTTTATCAGGACAAATTTACGCATCAGCTCAAGCGTTGACTTTCGGGCATTCACAAACTGTGAATAAAGATTTGTCAAATAGACTTGTAATGCTTGGAACACTTGACAATGTCGGGGATAAATTTGGACTTTGGGTATCAGGTTTTGGAGCAAATGGTAAACTAAAACAAGACGGATATGGAACAGGAGACACAAAAGTACTTGGTGGACAAGTTGGAATTGACAAACAATTTGGTGAAAATTTAATTTTAGGGACAGCGTTGTCTTATTCAAAAGCCGATGTTAAGTTTGACAGATACGGAGGAAAATCTGA
>NZ_CALHQO010000256.1:0-2454 GCF_938036635.1 uncultured Leptotrichia sp. | reverse complement strand
TAACTGAATGAAAGTTTAAGCGTTATGTAAGAACGCCAGCCACAGAGCCACTATTTGAGTGGTGTTTTTTTATACACAATTTTTGGATAAATTAATACATATAAAGGAATATAAAACACTAAGAATACTATATAAATAATAATATGAAAGAAAGGAGTACATTTATGGTTTATATTAATGATAAAGAAGTATCTAAAAAGGAACTGAACAGGATAAGCAAAAGAATAGTTGAAAATGCTGAAACTATTGAGGATTTGCAGAAATTATCAGATTTTAGGGCTGAACACTCAAAAATAATAAAAAGTTTTGTATGGAGCTTGAGAAGTATTATAAATAACAAGAAAATAAAATTACCGAATAATAGAAATTCAATAATTATTTCTCAAAGATTAAAAAGGTTGCCATCAATAATAGGGAAACTTAAAAGATTTCCAGAACTACGATTGGGAAGAATGCAGGACTTGGCAGGAGCAAGAATAATATTGCCTAATATAAAGGATACAGAGGAAGTGGCAAATTACTTAAAAAATAAAGTTTATAAACAAAAAGACAAGAATAATTTTTTATTTATTAGGGAAAAAAATTATATCTTAGAGCCAAAAGAGGACGGCTACAGGTCAATACATCAGATATTTAAGTATCAAGGGAAAAAGGAAAAGAGGCTTGAAGGGTATCAGATAGAATTGCAGATAAGAACGAAGTTACAGCACCAATGGGCTACTTCAGTTGAAATAATAGACAGCATAAAACAGCAATCTTTAAAGACAGGTGGGGGAGACATTTATTATAGGGAGTTTTTTAAATTATCAAGTAAACTGATAGAATACATTGAATTAAACAAAGATATTTCAGAAATTTCAAAAGAACTGGATAAGTTGAGAGAATTAAACAGAGAATTTAATATACTGAAAACTTTAAGCAGTTTACGAGTTATAACCAAACGGCTTGAAGAAATCACAGGAGAAGGCTATTTGATATTGATATTGGATTATAAGGGCAATAGCATAAGATATATTCAAGTACCTGAAGAAAATATAAGTCGAGATTATTTGATGTATGAACGTGAATACAAAGAGGACACAAATAACGTCGTATCAGTATCGGTTGAGAACTTAAAGAACTTACGAAAAGCGTACCCAAATTATTTCCTAGACGCAAGAGAATTTGTTACAACAATAGGTAAATATATAAATAATACAGAGGAATAAAAAAATCAAAATCACGGTTATAATTTGAGCTGTGATTTTTTCTTAAAATTATTTTTCTAAAATAAAAAAAATCAAGTAGTATAGTTTTGGTAGACTTTTTCATTTCAAGGCAAGGTATTTATCCAAAAATAAATTTAGCGAACGCCACAAGGCTAATACACGACTATACAAGCAGATAAGAAAAGGGACTTACTCTAAAAATCAGTCCCAATTCAATAATTATTTTTTTTAAACATACACTACTATTTTCTTGATTTTATTTGAACTTTTCTTTAAAAAAGGCATTTTGAATCTTATTGAACAATTCTTCCTTTTCCTTAAAATCTATATTTTCATTATTAAAGAACGATATAATAGATGATTCTAAATTGCTGGAATCTTTATTTATACCGTATAATATGTATTCAGGCGAAACATTGTATAAGTTGGATAGTCTAATTAAACTTTCACTATTTATTTTTCTTTCGTTATTTTCATATCGTGAAATAGCTCCAGCAGATGATTTTATCTTTTGTGCCACTTCTTCTAAAGAAAATTTGTACTTTTCTCTCAAACTTTTTAATCTTTTTCCTATATTTTCCATAGCAATTCTCCTTTAAAATCAATAAATTTTACCATAAAATTGATATATTATCAATTTAATTGAAATTATCTTGACAAAATTTCAATTTATGGTATAATTATTTTGCTAATTAGCAAATATCAGGAGATTAAAGAATGAAAAAAAAAATTTTAAAATCAAAAATGAGTTTATATGAAGACAATAATAAAACATTAGCAAAAAAACTAAATATAACTCCTTCCGCACTTTCTAGGAAAATAAACGGAAGTAGTAATTTTACGATTGAAGAAATGAAATTTATAAGGAAAGAGTATGGATTGAGTGATATTGAGTTTTTGGATATTTTTTTTAATAATTAATTTGCTGAATGGTAAAATAATATTGGAAGGAGAAGTATTAAAAGTATTTAAGATTTGTTATCTTAATATCTTTTTTATAAAAAATTATGAAAGAGAAAAAATTTTTAGAAAAATTAGGAATACTATTATGTTTAGGAATAGTAATTATAGAAAGTATGGAAATTCGTTATTCAATTTGGTTACAAAACAGACTAAATACTTTAGAACTCGAAAAAACTTTGGGTACTATAAAAGTTCCAACTTTAGATGAAGTCATTTCAGAAGGAAATTCTATACTTCAAAAATTTCTTTTATATTCAAGAATATCAAAAATTCTTATTTTTTT
>NZ_CALHQO010000255.1:0-1925 GCF_938036635.1 uncultured Leptotrichia sp. | reverse complement strand
ATAAATAAAATTACAAAAGTCTATAAGATGGATACTTAAAAATTAGATTTAAATTTTTTTAACAAGAATCAAATCAATTATTTTAGAATTTTATTGTTATTTTTTTAATGGTGTTTAGTACAAAAATATTATTTCCAAAATAATTTATCGAATAATGTTTTTCGAGGTGGTATTCCATCAAGTTTAATACCATTCTTAATCCAGTATGTTTTTTTGGAAATATCATAAAGTGGCTTGTCTGCTAGACTGTCAGAGTAAAATTTTATGATTTCATACTCAAAATTATTTTGTTTTGCCCATTCGTTTAATTTCTTTACTTTTTCACCGCCTTTATTATTTTCTCCATCAATTTTGGCAACGAAAGTTTCCTTGTTATCGTTTACAAAATTTGTACCAAAGACTTTGTCATAGCCAAGTGATAATAAAAATTTTTCTATTAGGAATAATGGGCTTGCTGAAGACACGATAACCATTTCGCATTCTTTTTTGTTTTTTTCCAGCTCGTCCTTTATCCAGGGATAAATTTTATGTTTTTTAGTTTCCCAGAAATCTGCTACTAATTTTTCAATTTCTTCTCTTGAATGGCTTTCTAAAAATTCAAAATATCTTTCTTTCAAAGTAGTTAGATTTATTATTTTTATTAGATAAAAAAGTAAATCTTTTGAATATTTTATTAAAAATAAAATAGACTTTAATGGATATTTTTTTAAATAAAATGTAGAAAAATTAACACCAGTTTCTCCATCGTAGATTGTCTTGTCAAAATCATAAACTATAATTTTTTTTTTCATTAATTAACTCTCTTTCTTTAATTATATTCATTTAAAATCAATTTTTGATATGCAGTTAAGTTATTACTAGATTTATTAAAATTTTTGTATAGAAAATTCCAATGTTTTTCCATACAAAATAAATTTTACATTTTGCAATTCTTTAATATTTTTTGCATTTAAGGCGCACATTATCATTTTGCATTCAGTTTTCCAGTTTTCCACAGTTTTGATTATGTTTTCAACATCATATTTTACAGCCAATTCTAAAATCGTTCTGGAAAGACCAACAGCTTTTGCTCCCAAAACTAGGCATTTTATCATATCCAGGGGATTTCTTACACCGCCACTTGCGATAATTTCCACTTTGTCAGTATAATCTTTTAAGTTTAAAAGGCAGGAAACAGTAGTTTGTCCCCAGTTATTTAGATAATCGAGACTATTTTCACGTCGCATATTTTCGATAAAGGCAAAACTTGTGCCACCACGTCCGCTTATGTCAAAAGTTTTTATTCCCAGCTTAATTCCCTGTTTTATGGTATCTTCAGTCATTCCAAATCCAACTTCTTTTAAAATAATTGGGATTTTTATATTTTGGACAAATTCTTTTAAATTGTTTTCCCATTCGTTAAAGTTTCGGCTGCCTTCTGGCATAATTAATTCCTGCATTAGATTTACGTGAACTTGTAAAAATAATGGATTTAGAGCCTTTATAGCGGCAATTCCAGCTGTGTAATTTTTATCAATTCCAATATTTGTGGCAAGCTGTAAATCTGGATTTTCCTTTTTTACAATATTAAATGAATCATCATCAGAATTTTTTAGAGCGGCACTATATGAGCCTGTTACGAACAGCAAATTGCATTCATTTGCAACTTTTGCCAGTTTTTGATTAATTTTTTTCGCATTTTCACTTCCGCCTGTAATTGCGTTAATAAAAAATGGAAATTTAAAATCGTGGCTTGCAAAATGAGTTGATAAATCAATTTCATCCAGATTATATTTTGGAATGGAACTATGAATAAGTTCAACATCGTCAAAGCTGTTATATTCACTTTCGTGTTCCAATGCATATTTGATATGATCATCTTTTCTATTTTTCATATTTCTCCTATTTTTATTTTTAATTAATATATCATATATTTTTTCTTTTTT
>NZ_CALHQO010000254.1:0-11333 GCF_938036635.1 uncultured Leptotrichia sp. | reverse complement strand
CAACAAAAAAAATCCACTAACCATAACAAATATCGGTACACACATTCTGCTAAATGAATCTATAATATTTGCCATCATCCATCTATTTCCAGATATTTTACCATAATTATACAACTCGCTTGCAACGATATGAATAAATAAAACCATACTAATTGCAATACATTTTAAAATATCAAAATTAAAAAATCTGTCCTTATTTTTTACCATTTATAAATCTCCAAATTTATCAATTTCCCTCAATAAAAATATAACTAAATTTTACCATAATTCAGGCTATTTTTCAATCAGTTTTCCTTTATATAAATAGGCTTACGATTATAATTATTGGTCTCAAATACCAAATTTATATGATTTTAACAGTTTAATAACTATTTTTATTTTTTTAAATAAAACTTGCATTTTGAATAAATGTGGGTATAATTCTATTAGATAGTTTGATAATCAAATTTTTTTGTGATAAGGAGGAACATGTTATGGGAATAAAACTTGACAATGTTTCTGAAACTATGCTTGTTACCTTATATGCACGTGCAAAAGATGCTAAAAGCAAAAATCCAATTTTAAATGACAAAAAATCTTTCGAGATTTTTTCGCAGCTGGATTATGATTTTTCAAAATTCGAGAAGGCATGGGCTTCATACTACGGGATTCTATCACGTGCAAAAGTAATGGATAATCAAGTAAAAAAATTTATGGAAAAGTATCCAGACTGTGTAATTGTATCCATAGGAAGTGGTCTTGATACACGATTTTTAAGAATTGACAACGGAAAAATACAATGGTATAACCTTGACCTGCCTGAAGTTATTGAAGAAAGAAAATTATTCTTTGAACCTAACGAAAGGGTTACTGATATTCCAAAATCAGCATTTGATTCGAGCTGGACTAAGGAAATTAAGTTAAATGGTAAAAAGCTGCTTATTATTTCAGAAGGTGTTCTTATGTATTTTGAGGAAAAACAGATTAAAGAGTTTTTGGAAATGCTGACTGACAGTTTTGATTCTTTTGAAGCTCAATTTGACTTGCTTTATAAAGGAACAGCAAAAGCAACAAAACATCACGATGTATTAAAAAATATGGCTGCAACTTTTAAATGGGGAGTAAAGGATGGAAGTGAAGTTGTAAAATTAAATCCAAAATTAAAGCAAACTGGACTTATCAATTTTACTGATGAAATGAAACTGCACCTTCCTGGCTGGAAAAAATTACTTATTCCGATTTTTTACATTGTTAATAACAGGCTTGGAATTTATACTTTTGAAAAATAGAATTCTTGCCTAATTTATATTTATTCTCCATGTTTACTAAGATTTCTTTATTATGTTTAAAATTTCTTAAAGCCAAGTCTTTTGGAATTAAATATTCTTAAGTTCAAATAAAAAATACTCAAGCTGCAGATTTCATATATTTTTACAGTTTGAGTATTTTTGTTAACTATCTAATCCTTTAAAAGCGGATCCTTTTTCGTAACCTCGACCACCAATTTATGCAATCCAATCAATGCTATCAAATTCGGAATTACCATAAGTCCATTAAACATATCAGCCAGTTCCCACACTAAATCAACTTTTTGCAGTGAGCCGGCAATTATGCAAATCATTACTAAAATTCTATAAATATTAAGCGCTTTTTTACCAAACAGATATTTCACGTTGGCTTCCCCAAAAAAATACCATCCAATTATAGTAGAAAACGCAAAAAAGAATAATGCAACTGCAACAAAAATTACTCCAAAATGCCCCAATACTGCGTGAAATGCCTGTTGTGTCAATGAAATCCCAGTTCCATCTGCTTTTCCATCTGCAATCAAAATTACTAATGCTGATAATGTCAAAATTACAAAAGTGTCAATAAAAACTGTGACAATTGCAACATGCCCTTGATCTTCAGGATTTTTAACCTTTGCAATTGCGTGAGCATGCGGAGTTGACCCCATTCCAGCCTCATTCGAGAATAGCCCTCTTGCCACTCCAAATCTTATCGCTTTTTTTATTCCCATTCCTAAAAATCCACCTAAAACTGCCTTTGTCGAAAAAGCATTCACAAAAATCGCTTTAAATGCCAAACCTGCATTTCCAATATTTAATACAATAATGAACAGACAGATTGCAACATAAAAAACTGCCATAATAGGAACTATTTTTTCAGTAACTGAAGCAATTCTTTTTACTCCTCCAAAAAATATAAATCCAGATAAAATTGCCAAAAATATACCTGTTATAACTTTCGGAACATGAAAAGCATTATGAAAAGCATCTCCTACCGAATTTGCCTGAACCGCATTTCCCATAAAGCCTAAAGCTAAAACACATGAAACCGCAAAGAATCCTGCCAGAAATTTGGCTGCTTTTCCTCCTTTAAATAATGTTTCAATGTAGTAGGCTGGGCCTCCTGTCATTTCTCCATCTTTTTTCTGTTTAAAAATCTGACTTAATACGGCTTCTGAATAGATAGTTGCCATTCCAAAAAATGCACTTATCCACATCCAGAATATTGCCCCTGGTCCTCCTGATACAATCGCTGTTGCCGCTCCTGCAAGATTTCCTGTTCCAACTTGCGCCGCAATAGCCGTTGCTAAAGCCTGAAACGACGACATCCCGTTATTATCCGCCTTTTCTCCGCTCAAATCAAACCCGCTTGTCAACTGTTTCAAACCGCTCTTAAACTCCCTAATTTGAATAAATCTTAACCGTAATGTGTAAAATATACCAGTTCCAACTAACAAAACAATTAAAATAACATTCCAAAAAAATTCATTAAAATTTTCAATAATTTTTAACATCTAAATCCTTCTCCTTCGTTTTTTATTTCTGAATTTTAGAATGGATAGAAAAGTTTAAAGCGTTTTAATACAAATCTTATTATAAATCAAAGAAAAAGGCTGTCTTTTACTTAAATAAAGTCAAGACAACCTCTTAAAATTTCTTTTATATTAAAAAAGAAATATAAAATCCATAATTTTATATGTATCATTCTCTGTTCTTTTACCTGAGAGTTTAGGGAATTAGAAATTCCTTTGCTCCTTCGGTGCTGTCATTTAAGACAGTCTCTCCAGAGGCTCGTCCACTATGAGTCCTTTTACCTGAAAGAGTTACTTCTTCGGTGTTTTATTCTACATTTACAAAATTTATAAATGAGATAAAATCTCTCCTCATACCTTCATCCAAATTATTCACTTTTCTATATGTTAGCATATTTTTTTCTGTGTGTCAAAAAATATTTTTTATTATTTTTCTTTCAAAAAAAGCTTTTAATACATAGTTTTTTATTTACATTTCCTTTTTCCAAAATATTTTATTTACTTTTTAGTACAGCCCTGACTGCATAATGTAAAAAATAATAAACTGACTTCAAAAACGGTAATTTCTCAACTTTTCGATAAATTTCCCAACGAACTTTTGCCGTTTTAGCCTTATTGCTCGAACGGGAATTATCCAGCACTCGATAATAAGCCAAATTTTCCTTGAGTCCAAAAATTGTTTTCACATCTTTCACAATCTCCAGCCAAAGTACATAATCTTCATTTTTTTCCAGCTCCTTAAAATACCGCTTCCCGACTTTTTCCACATCATACATAACTGTAAGACAGCCTAGATAATTATTTTTCAGCATATCAGTATAGGAAATTTCTGGTTTAATTACAACTTCATTGATTTTTTCGCCATTTTCCTTAACTCTAGTGTACTCTGTACAGCTTATGCCTGCATTTTTTTCTTTCATAAATTGTATCTGCTTTTCCAATTTTTGGCTGTGCCAGTAGTCATCAGCGTCTAAAAATGCAATATATTTTCCATTTGCCAAATCAATCAAATGATTTCTCGCTTTTACAACGCCCATATTTTTTTCAGTATTCACAACCTTTATTCTATCATCCTTTTTTACATATTCATTTACAACTGCAAGACTGTTATCCGTTGAAACATCATTCATAATAAGCATTTCCCAATTTTCATAAGTCTGTGAAAGCACTGATTCTATTGTTTTCCCAATAAACTTTTCTGCATTGTACATTGGCACAATTATTGAAACTTTTTCTTTATCCATTTTCTCTCCTTATTTTATTTTTAAAATTTTAAGAAATTTTATCCTCAAACCGCTTTAATAACCAATTAAAAGGCAACTATTTTATTAAAATAAAAATTTATTCTGATTAATTAGGTATTAGAGACGTTCGAGCATACTTTTAAAGTATATCCATTATTTTTTTAAATACAATTTATCAAAAAATTCATCAAAGTTATCTCCTAATTTTATCCATTTCCATTTTTCCCTATTTCCTCCTTCAGTAAAAATTTTATGTATATCATCAGCAAAATAATACATAAAAATCTCCTTTGTTTCTTTAGAAATAAATATGTACTCATTTTCATCCGCATCTATTGCCACATAGTTGTTTCTCCAAAAATATGTTCTTTTTAAATCAGGATTTTTTTCATATTCTTTCTCATCAAATTCTGTAAGCATATTTTTTCCTCTCTCAACTGTTTCATCATCAAAATATAAATACGAAACAAATTTATCATTTATATTTTCATCATCAATGGGTATATATACAGTTTCCTTAAAATAAATTTCAGAATACTTTTTAACCATATCTCTGTATTCTTCTTTTTCAATTCCCAAACTTTCTATAAACTCATCGTCATAATAGTAACTTTCCTCTTCCCTCACTTCACAATCTTCTATCTCAAGTATTTCTTCCAAATGCTTTTGTCTATCCATTTCTATCATCCCCTATCTTTCTCCATCCAATTGTTCCAGCAATCCATCAACAAATTTTGTCAGCTGCTCTTTTTCTTCCTTAGACATCTCTTCATTATCTTTTGGATCTACATACAGTTTTTCAATAAATTCATCAAAATTTTCTGCTAATTCTGTCCATTTCCAATAAACTCCTTTACTTTCATCCTCTAAATCTGAATATGAAGAATACTGTACTATTTTATTTGTTTCTTTTGATATGTATATATATGAATAATATCTTCCACTTATTATTGGTATGTAATTATCTAACTCTTCATAGTTTACTTCAAATTTTTTAGCATTTTTTCCATATTTCTTCTTATGAATTTTTTCAGAGTACCATATTAATTTTTTTCTTCCATTTTCATACACTTCATCACTAAAATCTAAGTCAAAAAATAAAGCTTCCCCTTCTTCATTCGTTTCTGGATCAAAATCTTTGCAATGGAGCAGTGGTTTAAATGCTATAAACTCATAGTCTAATACTAAATTAACATATTTTCTTACTCCATATTTCTCAAGCAACTCTTTTGTATAATATTTGCTTTTCTCTTTTCTCTTTCCTTCTTTTTCAGTATATTCTATATCCACAGCTTCCCAAAATTTTTTATATTTTTCCATTTTTTCACCGTTATAATTGACTTTTACCAATTATTGCCTTTCTTTTTCTATCAATCCATATTCTATTATCTCTTCTAAATATTTTTTTCTATCTATATTTATTCCATTATTTTTTTAGATTTGAAGCAGTAATTTTTTGAATTTCCTCATTAAAGACCCCCTCTTTTTATTAATCCTGAGGAAACTTAATACCCGCCCCAATTCTAGCCTTTGTCTGCACTTCACTTACCAGCAGGCTTTTTTCCAGCTGTTTATAGCAAAATTCCAAGTCATTTTCATTTACTGCATTAATGAATGCTTTAAATTCAGGCACAACTCTATCTTTTGAAAATCCGTCATCAAAACTTTCTGTTGTTCCATCATACATTTTTAATGTGACTTTTCCGACAAGTGATGGTGCTTCTTCACTTATGATTTTTCCTTCACTTCCTTGAATCACACCTATTCTTTTCCCTTCACTATCTTTTGCACATACACACATAGCATTGAAATTTTTGTATTCTATCATAAGAACTCCACTTGTATCAATATTTTGCTCAATATTAGCATAATACTTCACATTTTCAGGCTTTCCAAAAAGTCCTAAAACATAATGTAAATTATACAGTCCCAAGTCCATCAATGCTCCTCCAGCTTTTTCAGGATCAAATACAGGCAGAATTTCTCCTCTCTTAAAAGCGTCATATCTGCTGGAATACTGACTATACTGGCTCTGAACAAGTTTCACATCTCCAATTTTTCCAATCCAATCTTTTATTTTTTTATAGTTTTCAAAATAAAGTGTCGTTATTGCTTCAAATAAAAACAATTTTTTTTCCTTTGCCAAATCTGACAATTCTTTAGCTTGCCTATAATTAGTTGTCATCGGCTTTTCAACAATAACATTCAGACCTTTTTCCAATGCTTTTTTACAATATTCAAAATGTAAAAAATTCGGAACAGCAATATAAACAGTGTCAATCCCAAATTCACAAAGTTTATTAAAATCATCAGTAAATTTCAAAATACCATATTTTACACAAATTTCCTCAACTTTTCCAATACTCTTTTTTGTCCCTTGCATCCCCACTATTTCCAGTCCTTCCAACTGAACAAGACTAGGCAAAAATTCCTGAACAATCATCCCTGAACCAACAATTCCTAATTTCATGCAAATTCCCTTCTTTCCACATTCTTTACTTGAAACTTCTTTTTGAAGTAAATTTATTTAAAATATTTTCTTCAATTCCAAATCTGCATAATTTCTAAAAAATTCAATAAATTATGCCTTTAAATCATTGTATTCTCCACTTTCAAACTTTTTCACAATATAACTGCAAATTGGCACAATTTTATACCCATTTTCTCTTGCATATTTTACACCAGCATCAAATAATTTTCCTGCAATCCCTTGCCCTCGCAATTCAGAAGATACGACTGTCGATTCAAAATACAATTTTTCCCCTTCTTTTCTGTAAGTCAATTTTGCAAGTTCATCTCCATTTTCTCCAAATATAAAAAATCCTTCATTTACTACATGTCTTATTTCCATTTTTTCAAACTTCCTTTCAATATTTTATTTTATTATATAGTAAAATCATTTCAAAATCAAATTTAAAAAGTTTACAAATATTTCAATATTTCACGCTTATATTGAATAAATTTTTCAGACATTATAACTTCTTCATTATTATAACTCTTGTCCTGACTATTTTTCAAGTCAACATTTATTTGTGCAGCAATTTTACCTGGACTTCCTGCCAAAATATAAATTCTGTCAGAAAGCAGTATCGCCTCATCAATATCATGAGTGATAAATAAAGTTGACATCTTAATTTTGTTCATTATGTTCAGATACCAGCTATGAATTTTATGCTTTGTAATGGCATCCAATGCACTGAAAGGCTCATCAAGAAGAGCGACTTCGCTGGAAAATAAATATGTTCTAAGCAATGCCGCCCTTTGTTTCATTCCGCCTGACAGTTTACTCGGATATAAATTTTCTGTACCTTCCAATCCAAAATCTTTAAAATACGGCTTTGCAATTTCCCGTGCCTTATTTTTATTTTCACCCCTTATCACAAGTGGAAGTGCCACATTGTCAATAATTTTTTTATGAGGTAAAAGCAGATCTTTTTGTAGCATATAGCTTATTTTTCCAGATTTTCCAGTTATATCTTCTCCATTCATTTTGACATTTCCACAATCAGGCTTTAAAAGTCCTGCAATAATGTTAAATAACGTCGTTTTCCCAGCACCGCTCACTCCTAAAATACAAACCAGCTCATTTTCATACAAATCAATCGAAACATTTTCCAAAACTTTTTTATTTTCAAAAGAAATGGAAATATCTTTTATTTCAAGCTTTTTGTCTTTCTTCACTTAATATTTCTCCTTTTTATAAATTTTCTACTATTTCAGATACTCGTTACTATACCCAAAATTCTTTGGTATTTCACGTTCTACAGCCTTATTTTTGTAAAGCCATTCATAAAATCTGTTCCAACGGTTCCCATCAATTATTCCCCATTCCTTTGCATCAGACTGATATTCTTTAGAAATCCATTTTTGGCTTGCTGTTACAAGGTTTATATCAAGTTCTGGAGAATTTTTTACCAAAATTTTTGCTGATTCCTCTGGATTTTTCATTGCGTATTCATACCCTTTTTTTATTGCCTTCAAAACTTTTTTTGCAATTTCAGGATTTTTTTTCAAAAAGTCATTATTTGCGATAATTACAGGGCTGTAATAGTCAAGCTCCTCTCCATAGTCACGAATTTTTAGAAAATTTGTCTGAAGTCCTGCCCTTTCTGTAGCAATTCCATCCCACGCATAATAAACCCAGACAGCATCAACATCAGTCTTTAAGCCAGTTACAACATCTGTTATAGTATAAGGAATCAATTTTACTTTAGAAAAATCGCCTTTATCATCTGTTACTAATTTTTTCAAGATAGCCTGCTCAATATTATCTTCCCAAGTGGCATATTTTTTACCTTCTAGTTTTTTTGGCGAATCAATGCCTTTTTCCTTCAATGAAATAATCCCAGATGTATTATGCTGAAGAATCGCAGCAACAGCTGTTACTGGTACAGGATTCTCCTTTGCAAACGATTTTGCCAATGTATCCTGAAAACTTATTCCAAATTCTGCTCCTCCAGCTCCAATAAGTGCCGTTGTACTTCCTTCAGGTGGCTGCACAATTTCCACATCCAGTCCTTCTTCCTTAAAATATCCCAAGTCTTTTGCCACATAAAGCCCTGTATGATTAGTATTTGGCACCCAATCCAGTACAATTTTTATTTTCTGATTATTTTTAGATTTTCCACACGAAACAGCCAAAACCAAGATTAAACATAAAATTAAAATTTTTGAAATTTTTTTCATTTTTTATACCTCTCTTCACTTTTTTTGAAATTTTTTTCTTTAAAAATTTACTTTTCCCAAACCATGCACCATTTCTGTATTTTTTTTACAAGATACATAAGTAGCAGGCTTATTGCAGAAATAAGAAAAATTACTGCAAACATCTTATCAAATGAATACGACTTTCTGACTCTTGTCATATAAACTCCAAGTCCGTTAAATCCACCAAGCCATTCTGCCACAACTGCTCCAATTATAGAATATGAAACCGAAATTCTAAGCCCTGCAAAAAAATATCCTAATGAGCCTGGCAATTTGACATGAATAAAATTCTGAAATGGCGTTGCTCCCATCGTTTTTAACAAATTCAGCATATCCTTGTCAGCCGAGCGAAATCCATCCAGAAGCCCAATAGTTATTGGAAAAAATGAAGTCATAACAATAAGCGTAATCTTTGGCAATATTCCATATCCCAGCCAAAGTACCAAAAGGGGTGCAATCGCAACTGTAGGTATTGTCTGAGTAATAACCAACACAGGATAAATCATTTTGAACGCATACTCAAACCTGTCCATAACAACCGCCACGGCAAAGCCTAGGATTATTCCCAGTCCAAGTCCCAAAAACGCTTCAATAAGTGTAATTTTTGTATGTTCCATAAGCAGCGGAAAATCAGAAATAAACGCTTTTACAACTTCAAATGGCGATGGCAACATAAATTTTGGTATAATATTCACCATTGATAAAATTTGCCAAATTATCAATAATACAGCAATAATAATACCTGGTGCAATTTTATCTGTTATATTTTGAAATTTTTTCATCAATCTTTAAAATATCTCCCTTCGGTTTATAATTTATTTTTACATATGACATTACACCATCAGCTCCTGCCTTCACAGCCACAACTTGACATTCCTTAACAATTTCCATAAGCTCGTCAAAATCCCCTTCTATCGTCGTTTCAAATGGAGCAACATTCATTTTTAACCCTTTGCTTTTAATAAATTCAATAACTTCATCAACAACTCTTACAATTTCCTCATTTCCCACAACATTTGGCAATACCTGAATTGCAATACTCGCATTAATTTCTTTTTTTTTCATAATCCATCATCCCTTTCCCTAAAAATGTTTTTTTATTTAAAATTTCTTTGTATAAAAAAATCCCCTTATCACAAGGAGATTCTATATTTTTATAAATTTTCTAAAATAATTTGAAAAGGTATGCAAAATAACTTTAAAATTATTTCTTATTTTATATAAAATACTCCCTCCGACAGCATTATCTGTACAGGTTATGTGGGTTTAATTCTCAGCAAAATTGCTCCCCAGTATTTTCATTATTTCTATTTTATTTTAGCTAAATCTGGATACACATCCTTTAAGAAAATCATATATTCTTTTTCATAATTGATAATGTACCATTTATTCCCATCCTCAAATGCCATTGTTTTTCCTTCACCGCTTATTTTTTGCCCATCGTAAAGTATTGTAACTTTAGTTGGTATAATTACATAATTTCTTCCTGTTTCAGTTTTCCCCACTTTAACATTTTCAAAATCATAGGTATTTTCAATTATTTTCATATTATCTGTTAGTTTACTCATCGTTTTTATAGTTATATTTTTAAGTTCATTTACAGACATAGATCCCTTTTTAGCTAAGTATGTTAAAAATTTTTCTGGCATTTCATCAAAACTTGCTTTATAATTTCCTGCGACCAAATCTTTTGAAATTTTATTTAGCCGTATTTTAATCTCAGGTTTTATTCTTTCCCAAGCTTCCTTTGCTGTTTCTCCTTTATTTTGAACAGTTGTATTCAAGTTTTGATTTCTATTTTTATTTGCAGGAGCAGTAAATGTAACAGCTGAAACAACTAACAATAATAAAATAATTTTTTTCATTTTAACTTCCTTTTAAAAATATGGGTTTAAATAAATCAAGGGATAATATCGGGCATTTAAAGTCGGCCCGCGACCGTGAATCATTAAAGAAAATGCTTGATGCGGCAACAGCGTTTCTTCAGCAGGGCATCCAAAGACAGACCGCCTGCGCCCTGCAATAGGACAGGAAATAAAACCACCAAATAAATCAGTGCCATTTTATAACCGTTGTCGCACACATTGTACCCCAAGCCGGCATGTACCGCAGACCATGCGACAGCCGTTACGACCATCAATCCCAGCGCGGACAGCCGCGTTGCCAAGCCGACGATGAGCAGCGCAGGCAAAACCAGTTCCGCCCACATGGCCAAATTCCAGTTGACCGTATCCGGCAACAAATTGAACGGAAAGGGAAATTGACTGTTGATATCTGCAAACCAGTTTTCCCCATTCCATTTTTCCAGGCCGGACTCAAGAAATTCATACGCGGCAAAAAGCCTGAGTGCCAACAGGCCGAAAGCAGCCTGCCAAGAGGGATTGGCTGAGGTGTTCATTTATTTTCCTTATCGATGTGTGTCAAATGGGCTGGGACGAAACATCAATCGGCACCATCCCATATTTCATGCCTGTTTAGACGCGGCAGCTTTAAAAAACTGACAAAACAAATAAAGTTATTTTCTTATTCATTGTTTTATAAAGATTAAAATTTCAAAAAGGCCGTCTGAAACACCATGCTTG
>NZ_CALHQO010000253.1:0-1649 GCF_938036635.1 uncultured Leptotrichia sp. | reverse complement strand
TTAAATAGATATATTTTTGTGAAAAATATTAAACATAATTCAAAAAAAAAAAAAAAGACAAAATAAGGTTAATCTAAAGGTTTAATTATAGTATTCTTTGTTATACTGAATAAGTTATTTAGAATTATAAATATTAACAGATTGGAGGAAACTACATGAAAATAGTGAAAAAAAATACTGAAGAAAAACGAAGACATGAAATAGAAAATGAAATAAGAGAGCAAGTAAAAAAATTTTTTATAGCGATGATAATAATTATTATAGGTTTTGGTATTTATGTTTTGATAGATAAATCGGAACAGCCAACAGAAAGAATGGACATGAGAGAATGCATAAAAAAATTAAGAAGTGAAGGAGTTCCAGATGAAGTAATAAGTAGCAGTCAAGTGTGCATTCCAGAAAATTAAAATAGTTTGATATATAAATTAGGAGGATGATAAATTATGGGATTTATAATTGCGATTATTGCTATTCTTTTTTTTCCAGGACTATTTTTTTTGATAGTTTCATTTGGAATTTCAGGAATATTTGTTTTAATACCAGTAGTATGTCTATTAATGCTGTATTATCATTATTTTGCAGGTACAATACAAGATACAATAAAATTATATTATGTATATTGTGTAGCTGTTAATAATTGGAAAATATCTAAATTAGTTAGTAATAAAAAAATAAAATTATATCTTGAAAATGAAAAAATAATACTTGAAAATTCTGAATGTAGTTATGTAATGGATAAATTAACTTATGTTAATAAAAAAGAAACAAGTAATGGAAATAGGTTGTTACAATTATATTTTCAAGATAAAGAAAGTTATAAAGTAGTAAAAGTAACTCTTGAAGTTTATGGAAATTCACTTAGTACAAAAATTTATAATAGATTAAAAACAATACAAAAAGATACTTCTTATGAAAAAATAGAAATATTAGAATTGATAAACCAATGTAAAAAAAGCAGTTTTCTATGTGTTGATAAATGTATAGAGACCTCTGGTATAATAAAAGATGTTAATGTTAATGGTGATGTTAGTTTAATAGCAAATGAATTTGAAAATTTTCAAGTAGTTTTTTTGTCAAAACAAAAAGAAAATACAAATTTATTAGTAGGAGAAGAATTAACAATAAAAGGAATAATAGATCAGATAGGTAAAAATAGTGTTCTTATTAGAGAAAACATTTTTATATAACATATAAAGTCGAAATTTTTAAGATTTAGGAGGAATTTATGAAAAAATATGATTTGAATTTAAAATTAGTACATTCAAACGAATTAAAATATATCAAAATTACATTTGAATCAGAAGGCAATAATGAGTGGAGAGTTGAAACTCAAAATATTAAAGGAAAGTTTGAAAAAAATTTTAATTTGGGAGATATATTTGATTTAAAAGATTACAAGGCTAAAGAAAATTTTTTAAATGAACTTTTTGAGTATATCCATTCAGATAATTATCCTGATTTTGATTATGAATATTTATACAATACTAAAAAATTATTGATAAAGTTTTTCGAGAGAATGTATCAGATTGAAAATAAAGAGTGTGAAAATTCGGACAGCTTAATAAAAGAATATAACGAAAATGAATTTAAAGAGTTAATGAAATCAATTCAAGAATATCAGCAGGAATCCATAGAAAAACTAAATGAGT
>NZ_CALHQO010000252.1:0-2264 GCF_938036635.1 uncultured Leptotrichia sp. | reverse complement strand
TATTGAACAGAATCAACTATAACAAAATCATTTTAAAATAAAAAAAAGAGAAAGGGGATATATTTATGATAAAAAAAGTACTGATTGCAAATCGTGGGGAAATTGCGGTTAGAATTATTAGAGCCTGTAGAAACATGGGGATTTTGAGTGTTGCGATTTACTCAAAGGAAGATAAGGATAGTCTTCATATAAAATTGGCTGATCAAAGTATTTGCATTGGAGAAGGTCCTGCAAGAAATAGTTATTTGAATAAGGAAAGTATCATTACGGCTGCCTTGAATGTGGGAGCAGATGCGATTCATCCTGGATACGGCTTTTTGTCGGAAAATTCAGAGTTTGTAAAAATGTGCGAGGAAAATGGAATAAACTTTATTGGTCCAACAGCCAAAGTTATTGACAGAATGGGAAATAAATCTCAGGCTAGAAAAACAATGATGGATGCTGGAGTCCCAGTTGTACCAGGAACAAAAGAACCTATTTACGATGTAGAATCTGGAATGAAAGCTGCGGAAAACATCGGCTACCCTGTTATGGTAAAGGCTTCTTCTGGTGGTGGCGGAAAAGGGATGCGTGTTGTAAAGGATAGGAATGGTTTTGAATTTTTATTTAATGTAGCTCAGCGGGAATCCATAAATGCGTTTGGTGATGATACTATGTACATTGAAAAATTTATAGAAGATCCAAGACATATAGAAATTCAAGTAATTGCTGATAATTTTGGAAATGTAGTGGCTCTTGGGGAAAGAGACTGTTCCGTTCAGAGAAACCATCAAAAATTAGTAGAAGAATCGCCATCTCCTGCAATTTCCCCAGAAATTCGGGAAGCACTAAATAAATATGCTATTCTGGCAGCAAAAGCAGTAAATTACACAAACGCTGGAACCATAGAATTTATAATGGGAGCAGATGGTTCATATTACTTTATGGAAATGAATACCCGAATTCAAGTAGAACATGGAGTTACTGAAATGGTGACAGGAACAGATTTAATCATTGAACAGATTAGAGTGGCAATGAATGAAAAATTAAGTTTTTCACAGGAAGATATACAATTGCGAGGACATGCAATAGAATGTCGTATAAATGCAGAAATTCCTGAAAAAAACTTTATGCCAAGTCCAGGAAAAATAACAAACATACATTTACCAGATGGTAATGGAATAAGAGTTGATACTGCCATTTACACAAGCTATACAATACCAACTGAATATGATTCAATGATTGCCAAAATTATAGTTCACGCTCCAACTCGTGAAATGGCACTTCAAAAAATGCGTTCAGCACTAAACGAAACTGTTATTTTAGGTGTAGAAACTAACTTAGATTTTCAATATCAAATTATGAGAAACGAGGTTTTCTGTCAAGGGAAAGCAACTACAAGTTTTATTGAAAATGTATTGCTTTATTAAAAATTTAAATAAAAAATGAAAAGAGGTAAAATATGGCTTTTAAAGTGGATTTGAACTGTGATTTGGGAGAAAGTTTCGGTAATTATAAAATTGGAGGAGATGATAAAATTATTCCACTTATTTCCAGCGCTAATGTAGCTTGCGGATTCCATGCAGGAGATCCTGTCGTTATGAAAAAAACGATAGAAACTGCTAAAAAAAATAACATTGGAATAGGAGCTCACCCTGGATTTCTCGACTTAATGGGATTTGGACGGCGTGAAATGAAGATTTCAATAGACGAAGCGAAAGCTTATGTGTTGTATCAATTAGGAGCTTTAGGAGCTTTTTGTAAAAGTGAAGGTGTAAAACTGCAACACGTAAAGCCTCACGGAGCTTTGTATAATATGGCTGCAAAAGACTATAATCTGTCAAAGGCTATTTGTGAGGCTATTGCTGATTTTGACAGTTCTCTCATAATTCTTGGACTTTCGGGAAGCGAAACTTTAAGAGCTGCAAAAGACTTAGGTTTAAAATATGCCAGCGAAGTTTTTGCAGACAGGGCTTATGAAGAAGATGGCAGCCTTGTGGCACGTTCAAAGGAAGGGGCAATGATTCACGATGAAAACGAAGCAATAGAACGTGTAATAAAAATGATAAAGGAACAAAAAGTAACTTCAATAACAGGAAAAGAAATACCGATAAAGGCTGATTCCATTTGTGTTCACGGCGATGGCGAAAAAGCTTTGCTTTTTGTAAAAAAAATACGTGAAAAATTAGTAAATGAAGGAATTATAATTCAAAAATTATCAGAAATTATATAATATACTCAAACCTATTTAAAATTAAACTACTAAAAATTATATAGATTTAGGG
>NZ_CALHQO010000251.1:0-3185 GCF_938036635.1 uncultured Leptotrichia sp. | reverse complement strand
AAAATTTTATATAAAAGAAAACAAATATTTAGGACATTTAATAAGAAAGTGAAAGAAGAAGACTACGAAGAAGAAAAAACAATAATATCAAATTCCATATCTGATGATAATTTATACATGAATTTAAGAAAATTAAATTTATTAATGGGAATTTTTGATGACAGATTATATGACTGGAATGAGATTTCTATTGGAAAAAATGAGAAATTTAATGTTGATATAAGGAATCAGAAGAGATATAGGGCAGAATTAGAGTTAATTTTAGCAGAAGTAGAAAAACAATTGAAAAAAACAAAAGAATTAACAACGGATTCTAAAATACATTCAATGCATTTAAAAAAAGATATGTATATAAAAATACTTGAGCAAGGGGATAAGGGTGTGGAATTATCTAAAAAAATATTGGATAAAATAGATAATAAAAATTATGATAATTTGAATGCACTTGCAGTTGACAATGTTGTAAATACGCTTGAGATGTATATAAATATACGGCAAAATCTAATAGTAAAATAATAAACTTAGAAGGAGGAATTATAATGAAAGTAGCAATATTTTTTGGAAGTCAGTCAGATACTGACAAAATGAGAGGTGCAGTGAACTGCCTGAAGGAATTTGGAATTGGGTACGAGGCTTATGTCCTGTCTGCTCACAGAGTTCCTGAAAAATTAGAGGAAGTTCTTGCAGATGTGGAAAAGAGAGGTGCTGAAGTGATTATCGCTGGAGCAGGGCTTGCGGCACATTTACCAGGAGTTATTGCTTCAAAGACAATTCTTCCTGTTGTAGGCGTACCTTTAAATGGAGCGATTGGAGGGCTTGATGCTCTTTATTCAATTGTTCAGATGCCAAAGTCTATTCCTGTGGCAACAGTTGGAATTGATAATTCGTATAATGCAGGAATGCTGGCTGTACAGATTTTGTCAGTAAAATATCCTGAAATTAGAGAAAAATTGGTTACATTTAGAAAAGAGATGAAAGCTAAGTTTATTGCGGATAATGAGAAAAAAATTGAATTGTAAAAGGATGAAATTATAAAATATGGGAGAGTTTTATTTTAAAAATTATTTTTTAAGTGAAGAAGAGATAGAAGAAAATAAACAAAATATTAGTGGTAACACAGAAATTTGTGGTAATGATACATTAAAACCAAATTTGAAAAATAAAATTTCATTATTTGTTAATAAAACTTCAGATTATTATGATTATTATTTTAAATTATCAGAAAACAAAATAACACAAATATCTAGAAAGAGAAAGTTTCCTGATGAGGACAAGAATATGACAAAGTATAATACAGAACGTTTAAAATTATTAGGAGAAGCCATATCGAAGTATTATTCTGTAATGATAACTTATTTTCAAGAAAAGGTTTCAGAATTGGATATAGAAAAATTATATTTAAATTATTCAGCAGACGATTTTATGAAAGTAGAAAATATTTTAAAAGAAATGACATTATTTTATACAAAAATGTATTATAAATATCCGATTTCGGAAGATCGAAAATCATCTAAAGATATTGAAGAAATATTAAAAAAATATAATATAGAAGAACAAATTCAAGAACTAGAAAGAACATTAAATTTGATTAGAAATATCGCTAGGTATCAAATCAGAAAAAAAGAAGAACAAATTAAAGAAAAGGAAGAAACGAGAAGCAACTTGTGGAATATTTCTTTTGCTGTAATTGGAATTATAATAGGAGTAGTACAAATTATACAAGCATTTAAATAAATATAACGGAGGAGATAAAAAATGGAAAAAAGAGAACAAATTTATGAAGGAAAAGCAAAATCAATTTTTTCAACAGATAAAGAAGATGAAATAATTATGTATTTTAAAGATGATGCAACAGCTTTTAATGGGGTTAAAAAAGACCAGTTGGAAGATAAGGGGATTTTAAATAATAAAATTTCTACTTTGATTTATGAATATTTGATAAAAAATGGTGTAAAAACTCACTGGATTGAAACTTTGAACGAAAGGGAGCAACTTTGTAAAAAAGTGGAAATTGTGCCTTTGGAAGTGATTATTAGAAATAGGGCGACTGGAAGTTTTGTGAAAAGATATGGAGCTGAAGAAGGAAAAATTTTTAAAAGACCCACATTTGAACTGTCGTATAAAAATGATGATTTAGGAGATCCGCTATTAAATGATGATCACGCTTTGGCATTGGAATTGGTAACTGAAGATGAATTGGCTGAGATTAAAAAGCAAACTTTTTTGATAAATGACTTGCTTTCAAAATTATTTGATAAAATGAACTTGATTTTAGTGGATTATAAAATTGAGTTTGGAAGAGATAAGGATGGGAATATTTTGCTGGCTGATGAAATAAGTCCAGATTCAATGAGACTTTGGGATAAGGATACTCTTAAAAAATTGGATAAGGATAGATTTAGACAGGATTTAGGAGATGTAATGGGAGCATATCGTGAAGTTTTGCGTCGTTTGGAAGAAGTGCTGAAATAAATTTTTTAGGAATTTTAAAGTATGCTCAAACCTATTTAAAATTAAACTACTAAAAATTATATAGATTTAGGGTTTGAGTAAAATAGTCATAGGCTTTTGAGTTTAGTTTTAAAGCAGTTTTACTATATATATTAGCAAGAAAGTTTCGAATACTTTGTCAGATAAATGGGAGATATAGTAAAAATATCAATAGAATTATAAATTTAGAATAGTTTATAATAAAAATGGAGGAAAATTACAAATGATTAAGAGTTTGAATGAGGAATGTGGAGTATTTGGAGTTTATGGACATCCTGATGCGGCAAGACTTACTTACTACGGGCTTCATAGCCTTCAGCATAGAAATAGCGGCTTGAATCAGGAGTATGAATCTCGTCCATAAGATAAATCTCTCCGTTGTGTTTACCAAATTCATACTTTGTGTCTACGAGAATCAGTCCGCGTTCTGCTGCGATTTTAGTACCGCGCTCAAAGAGAGCTAGAGTGTATTTTTCAAGAATTTCGTATTCTTCAGGAGTGGCAAGGCCTTGTGCTAAAATTTCTTCCTTAGAAATATCAGCATCATGTTCTCCTATCTCAGCCTTAGTGGTAGGAGTAACAATAGGAGTAGGGAACTTTTCGTTTTCGCGCATGCCATCAGGTAGAGATATACCACAAATTTCCTCTAGGCAGAACTTAGATGAGTTACATCATCTGGGTGATAAGTGAAAAGG
>NZ_CALHQO010000250.1:0-11150 GCF_938036635.1 uncultured Leptotrichia sp. | reverse complement strand
TAATTTCTCTGTTTTCTTCACTAATATCAATTTTTTCAAGCTGCATTATATCAAACTCTACAGCCTTTAACTTTTCTATCAGTTCATTAAAGAGCGGATGGCTAAATCCTTTGCTCAGCAGTTCCATGCACTTTTCCTTTTCAGATCTGTAAAATTCCAGGATATACATGAGTGTCTGTTCTTCCAGCTCAATGTATAAATCTTTTTTTAATTTTTTATATTGAACTTTCTGATTTTCATAGCTTTTTCTCTTTTTCCCTTCAGAAGTTTTCTTCGATAAATTTTTCAGTTCCTCTGCTAAAATAAATTCATCAATTTCAAAATTAGCTGATAATCTCTGTAAATATAGATTTTTATTCAGATTGCTCGTAACATTTGAAAAAAATGGCTTTAATCTTTCAATGAACTTTCTTTTGCCACTTATATCATTCAAATCCAAATCTTTTGAAGCTTCCTTTGTTAAAAAATCAAAAATTTCTTCTGATTTTTTTACAACTTCTATAAATGTCTTTTTACCATTTTTCCTCAAGAACTCATCAGGATCCTTCTCATTTCCATCTATAACTAGACACTTTACATCAAAATCATATTTTTTTAAAATGTATCCTGCTTTTATTACGGCATTTTTCCCAGCTTCATCGTTATCATATGAAATCAATATTTTATCTGTATATTTTTTTAAAAGTTGTGCCTGTTCCTCAGTAAGTGCTGTTCCAAGACTTGCAACTGCATTTTCAAAACCATTCTTTTGGGCTGTAAGTACATCAAGATAACCTTCCATCAGCATCGCAAAGCCTTTTTTCCTAATATTTTCTCCTTGATGCTTTATTCCAAAAAGTTCATTTCCTTTTTTAAAAATAGGCGAATCTGGAGAATTTAGATATTTAGGCAAATTAGTATTTTTTTCAATTATACGTCCCCCAAATCCTACAATCTGAGAATTTATATTGTAAATTGGAAAAATCACTCTATTTCTAAAGCTATCATAAATTTCACCATTTTCATTTCTTTTGACAAGTCCTAATTCTATTATCTTTTCTTCTGGAAATTCTTTTTTTAACAAATGCTGAAATAATTCATCTCTTGAACTATTGGCAAATCCTATCCCAAATTTTCTGATTTCTTCAATAGAGAAGTCACGTTCCTTCATATATTCTAATGCTTCAGGATATTTTTCAATATTTTCTCTAAAAAATATCTGGGCTTCATTCATTATTTCGTAATATTCCTTGTTTATAGCCTTTTTTCTTTCAATTTCCTGATTGATTGTCCTATATTTCCTATTTTTCTTGAGCGGAATATTATACTTTCGAGATAACTCTTCTACTGCCTGAATAAAACTGACATCATTGATTTTCATATAAAACGAAATCACATTTCCACCAATTTGTGTACTAAAATCCTTAAAAATATTTTTTACTGGGCTGACTGTAAAAGATGGAGTCTTTTCATCTTTAAAAGGAGATAAGCCTTTATAATTTGAACCTGCCTTTTTTAAATTTACATATTCTCCAATCACTTGAACAATATCTAAATTATCAATTAATTTCTGTATCTCTTTTTCACTATAAATCATTATTTTTTATTCCTCCATAAAAAAAACAGTCAATAAAAAATATTTACACTATTAGTATAATTTGTTTTTTTAAATAGTCAATACTTTATAAACAAATTTTTTTAATTTTCCTCATTAGTTTCACGAATTATTTCCACATCATCTTCCATAATATCTTTAAAAACTTCATCCATTATTTCCGATTTTTGCTTTCCTTTAGCAAATTCTCTTTTCGCAATTTTTCCTGATACAATTGCAAGTTCATATTTATTCGGTATTTTAGTCAATAGTTCATCTATTGTTATTTTTTCTTTTTTCATTTTTTATAATTTTCTCCTATTATTTTAGAATTTATATCAATTTTGTGGATTAATAATATTTATCAATGCTGTGCAAGATTCTTCAATATCATTATTTATTATAGTGTAATCATATTTTTTTTCATATTCCAGTTCTTTTAACGCATTTTTTAAACGTGTCTGAATAACTTCTTCTGTATCAGTATTTCTGTTACGAAGCCTTTTTTCAAGAGTTTCCATATCCTTTGTACGAAAAAATACCAATACAGCGTCTTTTTTCTTTTCCTTTGCAATTAATGCACCTTGCACATCAATTTCCAAAATTACATTTAATCCTTTATTTAAATTACTTTCTACTACTTCTTTCAATGTTCCATAATAATTTCCATGAACATTTGCATATTCATAAAATTCATCATTTTTTATTTTTTGTTCAAAAATTTCTTTAGTTAAGAAAAAGTAATCTTTGCCATCGATTTCTCCGTCTCTTGGCTGTCGAGTTGTAGCTGATATTGATAATGGAATATTTAGTCGATCTTTTACTAATTTTGTAACTGTTGATTTTCCTGAGCCTGAAGGCCCTGAAACAATGAATAGTTTTCCTTTCATTAGAAACCACCTTTTATTTTTTTACGCGAATAAGGGAAATTTATATTCACAAATCTCCCTATTCACAATATTATATTAATAATCTAATTTTGACAGTAATATTAAAATTTTATATTCATAGTTGCTATTTACTAATCAAGTTTAAATTATCTTAATTATTCAACTTCTGCTGTTTCCTCAACAGTTTCTATAATTTCATTTGGATTGTCCTTCAAGGCACCTAAAGTTTCTGTAACTTCTACTTTTTCTCCATCTACTTCCACTTCAGTTTCCACAGCTTCCTCTTCTACAATATCATTTTTTAAGACTGCATCCAAATATTTATAATCATTGAATCCTGTACCTCCTGGCACTTTTTTACCAATGATTACATTTTCCTTCAATCCTTCAAGTCTGTCTGTTTTTCCTTCAACAGCTGCATTTGCAAGAACTTTTGTAGTTTCTTGGAACGATGCTGCAGAAATGAAACTTTCTGTATTTACAGCTGCTTTTGTAATACCTTGAATTACTGGTTCGTAAGTTGCTGGACGTTTTCCTTTTGAAATTAATATTTCATTTTCACGTTCCACAATTTTTTTATCGATTAACTCATCTTCAAGGAATAATGAATCTCCAGCTTCTTTAACTTTAATTTTTTGGAACATTTGTTTTACGATTATCTCAATATGTTTATCGTTAACCGCAACTCCTTGCTCTCTATAAACTTGCTGTACTGATTCAAGAATAAATTGCTGTGCTTCTACAAGTCCTTTTATTTTCAGAATATCGTGTGGTGAAACAGGCCCGTCAGTTATTTTCGCACCTTTTTCGATTAACATTTCATTAGTTACAACTAAATGTTCTCCCACAGGAACAGTATATTCTTGGATTAATTCTCCTGTTTCAGGATCTTCAATCAAGATTAATCTCATACCTTTTTTCTTTTTGTCAGAGAAAACTACACGCCCTGCAACTTCTGATAGAATAGCTTTTCCTTTAGGATTTCTTGCCTCAAATAATTCTTGTACACGAGGAAGACCTCCTGTAATATCTTTATTTCCTTCTCCAGTTTTTAGGATTTTTGTAATAATTTGACCTTTTTTAACAGTTTCTCCTTCGCTTACCATTAAATATGCCCCATAAGGAACTGCATATTCTACTTTCTTATCACCTTTTGTATAAATTATTATTCTTGGGTTTACATCATTACTTTCCACAGGTTTTATTGCTACTTTTTCAGTAACTCCATATTTTACATCAATATTTTCTTTTACATAAATATCTCTAAATTCTACTTTTCCTGCAACAGATGTAATAATCGGTATTTGATAAGGATCAAATTCTACTAGCACTTTACCTTTCTTAACAGAATCTCCATCTTTTACGTGTAAAGTTGAACCTGAAGGCACTTCATATCTATGTTTTCCTATTATTACACGTCCATTTTGTGAAACAACGATTTCTTTCCCTTCATCATTTACAAGTATAGATATATCTTTAAGCTTAACTTTTCCAGAAACATCAGCTTTATAATCTGACTGAACAGATGCCGCTGTTGCTACCCCTCCTGTATGGAAAGTACGCATTGTAAGCTGTGTACCAGGTTCCCCAATTGACTGAGCCGCAATAACTCCAACTGCTTCTCCTTTAAGAATTTCCTTGTGGTTAGAAAGATCTAATCCATAACATTTTTTACAAACTCCTTTTTCCAGTTTACAAGTTAAAGGTGTTCTTATTTCAACTTCACGAATATCTAATTCTTCAATCTTCTTAATCAAATCATCAGTTATTAAAGTATTTCTTTTGGCAATTACTTTTCCTTCATGAATTAAGTCTGTTGCCAAGTTTCTTCCGTAAATTCTTTCACTTAATTTTTCGATTACTTCTCCGGCATCCATCAAATCTGATACGACAATTCCATGTTCACATCCACAGTCATCATGATTTACAATAACTTCGTGTGAAATATCAACAAGTCTTCTTGTTAAGTATCCTGAATCGGCAGTTCTCAATGCTGTATCCGCAAGTCCTTTTCTCGCTCCATGTGATGACATAAAGAATTCAAGAATGTTAAGTCCTTCTCTAAAGTTGGCTTTAATCGGCATTTCGATAATACGCCCTTGCGTATCTGCCATAAGTCCACGCATTCCACCAAGTTGACGCATTTGTGCAATCGAACCTCTGGCTCCAGAGTTCGCCATCATGTAAACTGGGTTAAATTCGTCCAAGTTATCCATCATTTCCTTAGTTACTTTTGAAACTGCCTCATCCCATATTGCAACTGTTCTTCTGTATCTTTCTGCATCAATAATTTCTCCAGATTTATATTGTTCCTCAATTTCAGCCACTTCATTTTCAGCTTTTTCCAAAATAGCCTTTTTACTTTCAGGAATTTCCAAATCTTCAATTCCAACAGTAATTCCAGCAAGTGTTCCATAATGGAATCCAAATTCTTTAATTTTATCAAGTAATTCAGATGTTTTTTCAAATCCAAATTTTTTATATAATTCAGCGATTAATTTTCCTAATTCACCTTTACCAAAAGTTTTTGTATAATCTCTTACTTCTTTTGGAAGCATTGTATTAAACATAAGACGTCCAGGTGTAGTTTGTATTGTTTGCCCATCAATTCTTACATTTACAAGTGCGTGAACTGCAACCTGTCCATTTTGGTATGCTGTAATCAACTGGTTTTTGTTAGAGAAAGATTTTCCTTCTCCTTTAACACCTTTTCTTTCTTTTGTCATATAATAACATCCCATTACCATATCTTGCGATGGAACTGCTATTGGTCTACCACTCGATGGTGCAATAATATTATTTGTTGCAAGCATTAATAATTTTGCTTCCATTTGGGCTTCCTGTGACAATACTAAGTGCACTGCCATTTGGTCTCCATCAAAATCTGCATTAAAAGCAGAACATACAAGTGGATGAAGTCTTATTGCCTTCCCTTCAATTAATGTTGGCTCAAAGGCTTGAATTGAAAGTCTGTGCAATGTTGGCGCCCTATTTAAAAGAACTGGGTGATTTTTTATAATTTCTTCAATCAATTCCCATACATTTTCGTCTTCTTCCTCAACCATTTTCTTAGCCACTTTTATATTTGAGGCAAGTTCTCTTTTTACAAGTTCTCTCATTAAAAATGGTTTATACAGCTCAAGTGCCATTTTTTTAGGAAGTCCACATTGATTCATTTTTAAATTTGGTCCAACGACGATAACCGATCTTCCCGAATAGTCCACACGTTTTCCTAGCAGATTTTGTCTAAAACGTCCTTGTTTCCCTTTTAACATATCAGAAAGTGATTTTAATTCCCTGTTGTTTTGTGTAACAACTGGTTTTCCACGTCTACCATTGTCAATTAATGCGTCAACTGCTTCCTGAAGCATTCTTTTTTCATTTTTTATTACAATTTCAGGCGCTTTTATTGACATCAATTTTTTAAGTCTGATATTTCTGTTGATTACTCTTCTGTATAAATCATTCAAGTCAGAAGTGGCAAATCTTCCACCGTCTAATTGAACCATCGGACGTAAATCCGCAGGAATTACAGGTAATACAGTCAAAATCATCCATTCTGGCCTGTTCCCTGCCTCTATCAAATCTCTAACTACTTTTAATCTTTTTATAACTTTTCTTCTTTTTTGTGTAGAGTGTTCTGTATCCATTTCTCCTTGCAAAGTTTTTTCTAGTTCAAACAAGTCGATTTCCTCAAGTAAGGTTAGAACTCCCTCAGCTCCCATTTTTGCTGTAAATTCATTTTTAAACTGATTTTCATATAATTTATATTCACGTTCAGTTAGAATTTCACCTTTTTGAAGCCCAGTTTCTCCTGGATCAGTCACAATATATCTCGAAAAATATAGAACTGATTCCAATTCTTTCGTACTGATTCCCAATAAAAGGCTCATTTTGTTAGGCGTACCTTTAGAATACCAGATATGTGCAATTGGAGTAGCAAGTTTTATATGTCCCATTCTTTCACGTCTAACTTTTGAAGTTGTCACTTCAACACCACATTTTTCACATACCATGCCTTTGTAACGCATTCTCTTGTACTTCCCGCAGGCACATTCATAATCCTTAGACGGCCCAAATATTCTCTCACAGAATAATCCATCCATTTCAGGTTTTAAAGTTCTATAATTTATTGTTTCGGCTTTTGTAATTTCACCATACGACCATTCCAAAATCTTTTCTGGCGATGCCAATTTTATTTGAATACTGTCAAAATCTCTTATACTCATTCGTTAAGAGCCTCCTCTATTCTTTAATTCCACTTTTTTTGAAAAGTAAAGTGGGAAAACTTTTTATATTTTAATTTTTAATTTAAAATTCTGTTTTTTACCCATTTTTTTTACTAAGCATCTATATTCTTATCTAGTTCAATTTGTTCCCCATCTTTATCATAAAGAGCTACATCTAATCCAAGTGACTGGAATTCCTTAATTAATACTCTAAATGATTCTGGAGCGTCTGCTTCTGGCATTGCCTGTCCTTTTACGATAGCTTCATAAGTTTTTGTTCTTCCGCTAATGTCATCTGATTTAACTGTAAGCATTTCTTGAAGGATATTTGACGCACCGTAGGCTTCCAATGCCCAAACTTCCATTTCTCCAAGTCTTTGTCCACCAAATTGGGCTTTTCCTCCAAGTGGCTGCTGAGTAACAAGTGAATATGGTCCAATTGCTCTGGCATGCATTTTGTCCTCTACCAAGTGGTGAAGTTTTAACATATACATACGTCCAACTGTTACTGGATTGTCAAATGGCTGTCCAGTTCTTCCGTCTATCAGTTTTACTTTACCAGTTCTGCTGTATCCAGCTTCTTCCAAGTAATTTTTAACGTCTTCTTCACTTGCTCCATCAAATACTGGTGTTGCAATATATTTGTCAATATCTCCAATTGCAAGTCCCAAATGCACTTCCAGAACCTGTCCGATATTCATACGTGATGGCACCCCAAGTGGGTTAAGACAAACATCTATCGGTGTTCCATTTTCTAAATGTGGCATATCTTCAACTGGTAATACTCTTGAAATAACCCCTTTGTTTCCATGACGTCCAGACATTTTATCCCCAACCATTATTTTTCTTTTTTCGGCAATATAAATTCTGATTAGTTTATTTACTCCAGCTTTCAAATCATCTCCATTTTCCTTAGACAATTCAAGTACATCTACAACAGTTCCTTTTACTCCGTGTGGAAGTCTTAATGAAGTATCTCTTACATCTTTTGCTTTTTCCCCAAATATTGCACGTAATAATTTTTCTTCTGCTGGTGGTTCAGTTTCCCCTTTTGGAGTTACTTTTCCAACAAGGATATCATCAGGAGTTACATGAGCTCCTATTCTTACAATTCCATTTTCATCAAGATTTCTCAAAGCTTCTTCAGAAACATTAGGAATTTCTCTTGTGATTTCTTCATCTCCTAATTTTGTAGTTCTTGCTTCAATATCAAATTCTTCAATATGAATTGATGTAAACACGTCATCTTTTCTAAGTCTTTCAGAAATAAGGATTCCATCCTCAAAGTTATATCCTTCCCAAGGCATAAATGCCAGCAAGATATTTTTACCTAATGCCAAATCTCCACCCGCAGTAGATGGTCCATCTGCAATAATGTCACCTTTTTTAACTTTATCTCCCAAATCAATAATTGGTTTTTGATGTAAGCACATTGATTGGTTAGATTTTTCAAAGTTTAATAATCTATGGTAATGTTCTTTTCCTTCTTTATCAGTTACAATAATTTTTCTTGCATCCACAAAAGTTACAGTTCCTGCTGCTTTTGAAGTAATTACTGCTCCTGAATCCACAGCAACTTTTCTTTCAAGCCCAGTTCCTACATAAGGAGCCTGAGTTTTTAATAATGGTACTGCTTGACGTTGCATATTTGAACCCATCAATGCACGGTTGGCGTCATCATGTTCCAAGAATGGAATTAATCCTGCTGAAACAGATACTAGCTGTTTAGGTGATACGTCCAAAATATCAACTTTTGATTTATCAATATGCACAATTTCATCTCCATAACGGCAAACAACTTCATCAGTCAAGAAATTTCCGTCTTTATCAATAGGAGTATCAGCCTGTGCGATAAACAGTCCTTCCTCTTCATCAGCTGCTAAATATCTAATATCATTAAAATCAGCTTTTCCATCGTTTATTTTTACAAACGGAGTTTCTATAAACCCGTATTTATTAACTTTCCCATAAGTTGAAAGTGAAGCAATAAGTCCGATATTTGGTCCCTCTGGAGTTTCTATTGGACAAATTCTTCCATAATGCGAGTTATGAACGTCACGCACTTCAAATCCTGCTCTATCTCTTGAAAGTCCCCCTGGTCCTAATGCTGAAATTCTTCTCTTATGAGTTAATTCTGACAATGGATTAGACTGATCCATAAATTGTGACAGCTGTCCACTTCCAAAAAATTCAAGAATTAATGCATTTAATGGTTTTGTATTTAAAAGACTTTGTGGAGTCAGTGTTGTGATATCTTGAATTGTCATTTTTTCTCTGACCATTTTAGACATTTTAAGCATTCCACCTTTTATTTGGATAGAAAGTAACTCTCCAACACCTCTTACACGTCTATTTGATAAGTTGTCAATATCATCTGTAAAGCCTTCTCCGCTTACAAGATTTTTTACATATTCAATAGTTTGTAAAACATCTTCTTTTGTCAGTACAATCACATCTGCTGGTACATCTATTTTCAGCCTTTTGTTAATTTTATATCTTCCAACATCTGCCAAATCGTATCTTTGCGGATTAAAAAACATCTGTTTAACAAGTGATCTTGCACTGTCCACAGTTACTAAGTCGCCTGGACGCAATTTTCTAAATACTTCAATAACAGCTTCATCACTATTTTTTGTACTATCATGCACTAAAGCGTTTGCAATAATTCTATCTTCAGGCTTCACTTCCCAAATATTAATTACAGGCACTTTTGCATCAATTATTTTCTGAATTACAGGCATATCAATAATTTCTTCTGCTTCTGCAACAAATTCTCCTGTCTCTTCATCTAAAATATCTTCCCTTACAAAACTTCCTTCTAATCTTGAACGTAAAACTTCTTCCAGCTCAGTATCTCTATATTTTGAATATAGTTCTGACAACTCTACTTCTTTTTCTTCAAAGAAATGATTCATAATTTCCGTATTATTTTGGAAAAAATCAACCGCTTTTAAAAATACTGGCAATAATACTTTCTTTCTTCTATCAATTTTTACATTTAAGATGTCATTTTTATCAGTTTCAAATTCAAGCCATGTTCCTTTATAAGGGATAATTTTCCCAATAAACACATCTTTTCCTGTTTGAATATTTAATTCCTTGTTAAAAGTAATTCCTGGTGATCTGTGTAATTGAGAAATAACGACTCTTTCAGCACCATTTATAATAAATGTCGCTTTATCAGTCATAAGTGGTATATCTCCGAAATGAACTAATGTTTCCTGAATTTCTCCTGTTCTCTTGTTAGTTAATTTTAATCTAACTTTTAATTGTCCAGAATATGTTTTACCTCTTTTTTTACATTCCAATTCATCATTTAAAGGCTCATCATTATCGTGAATTTCATACCATAAGTATTCTAATTTTAGTAATCCATTGCTGGATTCAATTGGAAAAATTTCATTAAAGATTGCTTCAAAACCTTTATTTTCTCTTTTTTGAGGTGGCACTTTAGTCTGTAAAAAATCTTCATAAGAATTTAGTTGAAATTCTAAAAAGTGCGGCATTTCCCCTCTATCTACTATTTTCCCGAAACTATATCTTTCAATAAGTTTGTTCATTTAAAAAATTCCTCCCTATAAAAGAACACATTCTTCTTAAATTCAAATCAAAAATTAAATTTAAAAATTCAAACTTCATCTAAAAATGTTCTCATAATTTCGATTTGTTATTTCACGTCACTTAAACTAAGCAACCTTTATAAAAACTCATATCGTTATACTATAAAAAACTAAAAAATAGACTAAAAATACTCCTGTTTTAAACATGTAAACCTCTATATTTAGCCTTAAAGTTAATTATACCAAAACTACTTTCAGATTTGATTATTTAAAAACAACTGAATTCATCTAAAAGTAATCCTTTTCGATATTCTTTTAGAAGTAGCTTTATCGTATTATAATTATGAATTTGTTTGACTTATTTATAAAAATTAATACAAAAAAGAATAAATTGTCTATCAATTTTAAAGTTTTATAGTGGAAAAAGACACTCTCTATAATCCTTAAGAGTGTCTTCACTATTGATTTTCTTTTTACTATTTTAATTCTACAGTTGCTCCTGCACCTTCTAATTGAGCTTTTATTGCTTCAGCTTCTTCTTTAGCAACTCCTTCTTTAATTGCTTTTCCGCCAGCTTCAACTAATTCTTTAGCTTCTTTAAGTCCTAATCCAGTAATTCCTCTTACTTCTTTAATTACTGCTAATTTAGCTCCTCCTGCAGATACTAAGATTACATCAAATTCAGATTTTTCTTCAGCTGCTGCACCTCCTGCTGCTGCACCTCCTGCAACTGCTACTGGTTGAGCTGATACTCCAAATGTTTCTTCAATAGCTTCAACTACTTCTTTTAATTCTAATACAGACATAGCTTTTAAATCTTCTATAAATTGTTCTTTATTAAATGCCATTATTTTATTTCCTCCTAGTTTTTTTATTTATTTTTATATTTTTAAAATTA
>NZ_CALHQO010000249.1:0-11113 GCF_938036635.1 uncultured Leptotrichia sp. | reverse complement strand
AATCACCAGGTAAATCCATTGAATAAGTAACATTTTTTTGGTCAAAATGAGTAACTTTTTGAGTTGTATATTCCCCATTTTGATTTTTATAAGTAATTACTTTACCTTCTTTACCAGTCATTTTATGTTTTTTATTAGGTACATAGTTATCAGATTCCTGATGGACAAAACTATCAAGGTCAGTAAAGTTATCTTGTAGAGTAGCACAAACTGAACAATAAGTATTACCAAATTCATCCATGTAATATTGTTCACCTGGACCTATTTCAGTTCCACAGGTCATACAAATATGTTTCTCTTGTGGAGGAATATTATTTTCATTAATTCCTGAACCATTTTCAATTTCATCACCTCTACCAGTTGCTCTTTTCCATTCATTATCAAGATGTTCTCTATGTAATTTTTCTCTTTCTTTTGCCTGCATAGATTTAACTGTTCTATCACCTAATCTTCCATATTTTGATCTCAATAAATCATTTTTAAGTGTATTCTTCATTGCAGCTTTAGCACCCTCTTTAAATGAACCTTTATTCTTTTTAGCGCCAATACCACCTGCAATAGCAGATGCACTAAGTTTACCTGTATATTTTGTTGCACCAGTTCCCATTTGAACTGCTTTTTTACCAACTTCAGCTGCTGGGGCAGTGTTTAATTGAGGTAAATTAATTTGAGATATTTTTTCTAAAACTTTATCATTTGTAATAAAATTTTTGGTAAGCACTTTTGTTCTAAATTCATTATCAAAAGTTTCCATTCCAATAGCAAAGCGTACTTCCTGCTCACTAAAATATTCCCTAATTTCATTAAGCCTGTTTATATACCCAAAATACGCTTCAAAATACAATATTTTTATATTTTTCTCACGACAAACTTCCTTAATTTTAGAAAGCGTAAAATCATTCAGTTCAAAAACAGAGCCAGAGTTTATAACCTGTAAAACTCCTTTTTCACCAGTAATCTGATTAATCGCCTCCAAATTTACTCTGTTCATTTCCTCTTCATCATCTGTATTGTCCAAAATATAATTACAAAATGCACATTTTCCATATGCACAGCTAAATCCTTTTAAAAGTACTATTTCTCTAGGATTTTTTTCTTTTATTACACTATATCTTATCATTTTTATTCCTTTTCATTAGTCTTCACTTACTTTTCCGTTATTTTTCCAAATTGTTGCAATATATACAAACGGTGTATCCAATAATGCAATTACTACTTTTAGGAAATAAGTTGAAAATATAATTACAATTATTTCTTTCATTGAATAAACTCCTAAAAATGCCATAAACGAGAATACTATATTATCAAGTATTTGACTTAACATAGTGCTTGCATTATTTCTAATCCAAATATCTTCAAAACTTGGACGTAATTTTCTGATTACCTGATAAGACCATATATCAAATGCTTGTGAAACTGCAAATCCAGTTACACTTGCTATTGCGAGTCTTGGCATAAATCCAAATATTTGACTTAGTGCACCTTGCATATTGTCAGACGGCGCTACCTGTATTTTTAAGACAATTTGCATAATAAAAGTTGTAAACAACATTGAGGCAAATCCTAATGAAACAACTTTTCTAGCATACTTTTTCCCTTCATTTTCAGAAAGAATATCTGATGCCAAATAAATCCCGCCGAATGCAATATTTCCCATCGTTGTATTCACACCAAACAAGGTCATCATCTTCCCAACCTGAATATTTGCAATAACTATTGAAAGCGGTACAATTGAAAGCAGTCCTGCCTTTCCCCAGAATCTATAAGCCAAGATAACTGCTGTAAAATTAAGCAGCAAGTATCCTAACCACATTAATTCATTTACTCCAAACTGAAAGTTTCTAAAAAATTCCAAAATTTTCCTCCTTATAATTTTTATTTTTTATTTAATTAAAATTTTCCCTATTTTTTTAGACAAATAAAAAACACACACTATCCTTTTGAATAATATGTGTTTCCAAAAGGTTTTTTTTAGAGATGGATTTTCCCAAACATCATTATATTTTTTATTACTATTATTTATAGTTATTTTTACTGGCTTTTATTATACAAGCATTTGACAAAAAATGCAAGAAAATAATAATTTTTAAAAAATTTGCCCCTTTTTTGCCCCCTAATTGATAAAATAAAAATTCTCTATCAATACCACAAATATATTTTAAAATAAAAAGAACAGATTTTACTGTTCTTCTGATTGATTTTTATTTTCATCTTTATTTCTTAAACCTACAGAAATACCTAATCCACCTATAGCTCCTAACATAGTTACATATCCTGCTAAATTACGCCCTATACTTAACAGATATATCCCACCTATTAGAGCAGATAAAACTACTATTCCACCTATTACCTGTCCTAAAATTCTATATGTTATTGCTCCATTAACTAACTTTTCTTGACATTTCTGAAAACTTTCTGACTCCTGTAATTCTATTTTTTGTCTGTTTTTCTGTTGATTTTCTGCCATTGCTACAATTCTACTTGCTAATCCCTCTTGAATATTTTCATATCCTTGTAATTCTTCAACTGTTGGTATAGGGGCAGAACGGAAAGAAACACTTTTAGCAACTGCTCTTGTTCCAATTTTTGAAGTTTGGGACACTGGTGGTTTATTTGTTTTTCTCTTAGACATTCTATTTACCTACTTTGTATTGTTTATCATATTCAGACATTGCATTTCTTATATCATTCCCAACTTTTTCCCAATCTGACTGTAATGCTTTTAAATCATTTTTTTCAAAATTAGAATTACTTTTTTTTAACGATATTTCAGGAGAATAAACAATATCTGCAATCCCGTTTATAAAGTCTTGTAAATGTTTTTTCATAAAAATTTCCTCCTAATTTTGTTTAATAAAGTATAACAAATTTTTCTAAAAAAAACAAATTTTTTTTGAATATAAAGTATATTTTCTATTTTTCGTCTTTATAATTCAGTAATTTAAGTAATGCATCAGGTTTGCTTCCACCCGCCTTTTTTAATTTGTTGTTTATAAACTCCAGTTCCTTTACTGTAAATCTTACAGTAAAGACTTTATCACGTTTTGGCTCTAATGTTTTTTTTCTTCCACTCCCCAGGGGCTTTGGTCTGCCTTTTTTAGCCCCCCTAGTTTCTTTTTTTTCCATAGTCACTCTCCTATCTTAAGAAAAACATTATTAGACTTAATATACATGCTATTAAGCTTATTATTCTTGCTACAGTATATTTTTTTTGTCCTGCAAAAGCAAAATATCCATTTACCAATGCAAATATTATCCATAAATTGTTATTTGACATAATCTTTATAAAAAGATATAATTAAGTCGTCCCCTAAGAGGGAGGGCTTTATTTAAAAAGCCCTTTTATCAAAATTGTTAGTATTGTCAATATTGCGAGTATGATTTCTGCTAACAATTTGATTATTTCGAGGACTTGTTTTAAGTCCTCTTTTTTTCGCCTCCTTTCTTTTTCCTTTCGACTTAATTTTCTTTTCATTGTCCACCACCTTTCTATCTCCCTCTTACATATGTATAGTAACATATTTTTATGAAAAATGCAAGCGTTTTTGATAAAAATATTTAAAATTATTTACAAACTTTTTATACACAAAAAAGATAGCCATTTCTGACTATCCTTTGTTTACTTCATTCATTTTTTTATTGTAATAATACAATATTATCAAAGACACTATTATACTTAACGTGACTATTATAAGATTTTCTATCAATGATTTTTCTCTTAGTTGTTCTATCAAAGGTATCCTCTGCCATTTGTTTTCTAGTATCAGTTTTTCTATATTTCTTTTGTATTGCCAATCTCTCTGCACTATAGAAAAAATCGAACTGACAGTATACAGTAAAATCAATTTCACTATACCTTTGTTCGCAAAATTGATTTTCTCACTTTCTTGAAAATCCTTATGCCTTTTATCCTTAAATATCAAATCCCTAATCGTCTTTTTTGTCCCGACCGTTGCCATCGTTCCCACCGCCTATCCATTTGTCAATAACTTTATCCAATGCCTTAGGCACTTTGTCTTCGAGAACTTCAATTATCAATTCAACAAAATAACCCACGACAATTATTATCAACATTACCACAATATCAATTTCAGGAATCTTTTTCAGGAATCCTAAATACATTAGAACATATAAAGCTAATGCCATTATCCCATACAGAATCCTAATTGCTATAGGATTTATTTTTAAGTGATTATTCACTCTATACAATAAATTCCCTAGCGTTCCTAAAATCAATCCATACACTATGAAAACTAAATCAACTAAATAATTCTCCATTTCTGCTCCTTTTTATGAATTAAAATATTTTTGGATTTTCTTTTTTCTCAACATCAAACGCTTTTTGAATTAATGTCTTTATGTCAAATTCTTTTGATAAAATTTCAATCCCTTGTTCTAAAATTTCTTCTCCGATTTCTTCGGCAAAGTTTGGGATAAACTTTCTATCAATTTCTTTTTCTTTTTTTACATATTCTCTTAGTTTATCCCAAAATCCATCTGCTACAGCATCTAGTTTTTCAATTCCTTTTTTTGTCTTTTCTGTAATTTCTGTTTTATAAATTCCCTTTAAAATTAATTCTTTCGCCTTGTTTAAAATATAAATTTTTGTTATTGTATTCATTTTTATCTCTCCCTTTTCCTTAATTTTATTAATATCATTTTTAACGTGGCTAACAAGCCTTACAATGAATTTTACCTTGCTAGCCAACCTATTTATCCAAAAAGTTTTTTAACGTCCAAATTCAGCTCGTGTTCAAGCTGTTTTCGCATTACTTCAGTTCAAAATGTGGCGTGTCGTGCATTTTCCAATTTCCGCCCCATTCGACATTTATGTTTTTGCTTTTCGCAACAGATAAGATATGATTTGCTATTAATCTTAATTTCTTATCATCATACCCTTCTTCAGATGTAAATTTTCTATACACGCCATTTTCTATAACTCCACAAGGGAAAATATCGACAGCATGTCCGTATCCGTCTTCTTTGATTTGATGATTAGATTTAAATTTCTTTCCATCGCAATTTGTTACAATTCTACCTGGTTTGCTTCTTCCAATTTGGTATAATGCAAACTGTTCTTCCGTTGTCCTAGCTCCGTCTGTAATTCTAAAATCAAATGGGCTATTTTCAATTGCAGCTTTCATAACTTCAACAAGTTTTGGATGGACTTTTTTCATTTTATCCAAACTAGTTTGACTGAAAGAATATGTTTTGTTCTCTGTTACTGCGTTTTCTTTGTCCCAATCTTTCAAATATTCCTCCTTTCTTTCTATTCTATTTAACCAACCTGTTAAAAATCTTTCCTGTGTGCTGTCAGCTTCAATTTTGCTTCTGTAATAAATTCTCTGCAAGTTGTGATAAACTTCTAAAAATTTACCAGGATCTGTTGCGTTTAATGCATCTAATGTTTTGTTTCCAATTATTCCGTCCACATCAAGATTTGCATTTGTCAATTGGTTTATAGCAATCTGCGCGTTTTTTGTTCCATTTCTTCCTGAATTAACTGCCCAGTCGCATATTGATAAAGCCACTTTGTCGTTTATGACTTTATCCAACTTGTTTCCAAGATAGTATTTTTTCAGATATATATTTTTTGCAAAATCCTTTGTTAAATCTTGCATGTTTCCTTTATATCCAAAATCCCTTGCTTCTTCTTCTGTAATTCCATACTTAGTTTTTCCGCCCTTGTCATTTTCGTCATCAGAATAACCTCCCTCAACTCTTAACAAATAGTCAAAAATTCTTTCAAATCTTTCCATACTAAACCACTTCCTTTTTCTCATTTTTCTTTATATCTTTTTCCACTGTTTCAGTTATTAGAACAATATTATCCCCTTCAATCATGGCATCTGTTACTTTTAATACTTTCCCCTGCTCCATGATTTCAGTTCCGATTAAATTCCTTATTTCCATTTTCATTCCACCTTTCTTCCTAACAGTTCCATATCTTTTAAATACTTATACAACTTTGCAGGGCTGAATTGATTAGCCTTTAATGTTTTTAAATTGTACGTCAGGCTCTCATCTAATCCCTTGTTAATTAGATGTAAGCATAATTCCGAACAAAAATATTTATCTTTGTGTTCAATTCCCAGCTCCAGCAACTGGCTGAAAAATATAGCTCCGTAGTCGTACCCTTTGCCTTTCAGTTTCATAAACTCTTTTAGCACAACTGGAATTTCAATGTGACTATCCAGTTCAAAAATATCCATATTATCCTTATGGACAAAAGGTTTTACCCTTACTCCACCTGGATTGCTTAGATACACATAGTCATTATATATGAATTCACAATGGCTGTATTTTCCTAATGTCCTTAATGTTATCAGAAATCCTATGACACTTTTGGGCTTATGGAAGCTGATATATAGCTTGTCTTTTTCTAACTGCATAAATACCTCCTAACCTTGTTTTATTTCGCTTTCAAACAATTTATTATATTCAGATTCAGCGTCAAATGTTTTTAATTCCTCAACCGTTTTATTTTCCAAGCTGTGCGACAATGTTGTCTCGGCAACCATTGAGGCTGTCGTATGCTTTCTCATTATTTCAGACATTTCTATAAATTTCTGAACACTTACATTCACATACTTTTCAGAACCATCCTCGGTATAAAATTTCCAGTTGCTGTACTCTGTCGCCATTAAGTCAGTCATAACTTGTGCAAAGTCCAGTTTCTGCCCTTTAGAAATTTTTCCCATAAGCCCAAGGATAAACCTTAGAACCAAAGAAAATAATATTTTAGTGATATTGCTTTGGTCAATAGTCCTATTGTGTTGCAAATATTTAGTTCCCTTCACTTCAAATTCAAAAGGTTTTTTCTCCCTTTCAAGCCTTAACTGATACAATTCTTCTTTCAGTTTTTCAATCCTTTCTTCCTTCTTATAATTGATTTGATTGTTCTCGATATACTCAAATTCAGATAATTCAACAGTCTTGATTTTTCCGTTTTCTAGTAGCTCATTCTCGGCTAAAGTGTATTTTTCTGCTTTATACAGCTCCTCTTTTGTCGCCTCTCTTAGATTTCCGTTGTCCAAAACTGGATTTTGATATTCCAGTTCACTCCAGATGTGATTTTCCGAATCCCAGTTTGGGTAAAATAAATCAGGACTGCTTTTAAACTCTTCCAAGTTAGTGATAATCGGTCTCGCTATTATTTCGAGACTTTTTTTATCATAGATTACAACATTCATTTATATTTTCCTCCTTTTTTTATAATTTGCTATTTCCACTTTCCGATAGCCAAGTAAGACGCAGAAACGTTTCCGGGAGCATTTGTTCTAGCTTTAAATGTTGTTCCACTTGTCGTTTCGCCCGAAGCTATATAAGTACCACCATTTACTGTGAGTATCAAAGAAGTGATTCCTCCCATATTTATTCCGTAATTGTTCATAGTTCCTGATGGACTTGCTATACAAGTTCCAAATCCTAGAATGATTCCGTTTGAAAATTTAATGTGATTGCTTCCAATTTCTAATAATCCTTCTACCCTATCTGAAATTGGCTTATTGCTTATTGCTCTAAACTTTGTAGCATCGTTGTAAGTCAAATTCGTATCTGCTATGCACTCATAATAGAACTTAGTTACACTATCAAAGTAAAATTTCCCTTTTGTCTTGTTTCCTGTGTCTTGAATATTTCCGCCAAATTCTAGTCCTATTATTTCGGCTAGGCGGTTACCTTCGAGAGATGTGCCTTTTTGTAATCCGTATAAAGTGCTATCTGACAAGACAAAAGAATTATTCTTGAAGTTCAACAAGTATTCCTTTTTATCTTTCAAAATTCCTTTATCAACTTTATCCAGTAAATTATTCTTTAATTGATGAATCTGATATTCTGTTCCACCTAATTTTAAAAACACATCCTCAAATTGATTTTCCCCATCAATTCTAACTAATAGTTTTAATCCGTCAAACACTCCAAATTCTTCAATTCCACTTAATGCTACCTCATAAATATCTTTATTTGTTCCTGCTGTTCTGGTTGCATTTAATGTATGTACTAAACCTTTTTGCAAGTCATTCATAATTTGAGCTGTTAAGGTTGTTCCGATTTGGCTTGCGGTCTCCTCACCTTTCCAAATGTGTCTCACTAATCCTGCTCCGACATCATTGGCATTTTCAACTTTGTAAACATCCAAATTAGATCCTACCCAGTCCTTTATCTTTTTTAACATCTATCTTACCCCTTCCTGTGTAATTACATTAATTCTAGCCAAATTACTTTCATAATTTTTTTGTTGCAAGATTTCATCATAAAAACTGTCTTCAATATTCAACATTCTTTTCAATCCTACAAATGCCCCATTTGAAATATAATTTGCTGTCTGCACCCTGTATTTAAAATCAATCGTTATTTCAACCCCTTTCGCCCTTATTTCGAGCAAAATATTTAAAACACTTTTTTTAACATGTGTTGGCAATCTTTTATTCAAAACTATATAAATGCTGCCAGCTTTTTCTTTGTAAAATTGTGTTTCGGAATTTCCTTTAAAACTTCCATTTTTCACATTGAAATCAATATCTTTATTATTAGTTTTTACAATTCCTTCTTTAAAAATAAATATATTCTGCTCATAATTTTCAATTATGATTTTTAATACATTTATTATTGTTTCAAAAGTTGCATTTCTACTTTTTCTTGATATTTCTGCAAGTATTCTTTTTCTATACTCTTCATCATTTTCTCTTGTATTTCTTTTCAAATTAAACGATGTACCAAACTTATCCAAAACATACCCAGTTGCCTTCATAATATCTAGAGACTTTAGCAACTCATAAATTCCTTTGCTCACTTGTCTTATTTCTTCTAAATAAAGCTCCAGCAAAAAATAATTGTTGCTCCCCCTATTCCTTTTATACATATGCGGAAACTTGCTGATTATTTCATCTGTGTATTCTTTGCTATCTTTATACATAGAGCACCTCGATATTATTTTCATTTATCTGGAATTTTTGCCCTACTGGAACATTAAAAACTTTATCAAAATTTTGAGTTGCTACGCTGGATTCTGTTAATCCCATTTTTAGATTAATTTTTCTTATTTCATCAATTCCCAAAATTTCTGAATACGTTTTTAAATAACTAATAGATTCCCCTGTTTTAAGATTATTTATATAGTTTAATATTTCTTTCTTTATTTGTTGCGTCCAACGATTATCTTTTTCATCAGAGTTCTTCACTTCCAAAACTTCCACTTTGATTAATAACGTACTGTATTTGATAATGTTATAGATTATTTTTCTCTCAAACACATCTCTTTTCAGTTTTTTTTCAAAAGTCTGTGCGTTAGAATCTGCAAGTGTCAATATCCCATCAGCTTTCAAATCCAGTATAGTTTCAAAAATCTTGTCATCAGGAGTTCCTTCGAGAAATATTTTGATAGTTCCGGCTTCTGTTGCTGGCTCTGTTTCAGGATCTAATATCAATACATTCTTTACATTTTCTAATGCCATAAGTCCGTTATACAACGCTGAATGTGTCGCAGTTTGTTCAATAGCCTGCTTTCTTTTTAATCTTGCTCTGTAAAGGCTATCGCTTTCGTCGTCAGCTCCACCTACTACATCAACATCATTTGTAATTTTAGCTACTCCGCTATATTCCGTTGTAAATGAAACATCACTTGCAATATTGCTCTCGTCTCCGATTTCAACCGCCTGAATAAATCCTACTCCGTAATATTCGTTATTATCCAATTTATCCAATGTAACGTTAGATAACAATCTGTATTCCTTTTCAGCGTATTTTATAATAGTTTGTGCTGGTATAACCCTATTTCTTTCTCCTGTTATTTTTACTTGTCCAGTTGCATAAGCCCCTGGATTTCGTGGAGTTCTTAACAAAGTTCCGAAATAGTCCAAATAAATTCCAGTTGCTGTATTTAGATTCATTTGATTGTTAAAGTCCAAAAGCTCTTCCCATATTTTTGATAATTCAAACCCTATTGCTTCTGAATGAATACCCTCAGGAGTGTTAAAATCCAATGTGTATTCATTATCCTGTAATCTTACTTTATATCGTTTCTCTATATCTTTCATAATATCTGAAAAACTTTTTAATACAAATCCTGTATCCGTTACTCCAAAATCCATTGTTCCCCCTTTCCTAAATTGTCAAAGTTTTTCCATTTTTTAACAATATCTCTACATCGAAATCATAATTTCCAGTTCCATTTTTAAAATCACTTTCAAATTTTGTTATTTCTGCAACATCTTCATCTGCCAAGATAGTTTCCTTTACTTGAGTTTCAATATTAAACTTTTCCAGCAAATTTCCTATCTGTCCGTTATTTTCGTTTCTTTTAATCCAGTAAATGCCTTCGTTCTTGTGTAAAAACCATTCGTTAAAGAACAATCTCAATTTATTCTCAAGCCTTAGCCTTATTTTCTCTATTTCAGAACTTAATACTATGTTTTTGCCCATCACAACATCGATTTCTTTGTTGTCATCTTTTTCGGTTTGCCAACTTTCAACGCTTTTCATATCAACTCCCTTTCTAAAAAATTGTAATAAAAAAATCACAATCAAATTAATGACTGTGATTTTCTTTTAAATATTATGCTCCTTCTTTTTCTCTATCCATATTTGCTTTTATTCCCAAATTCTCTAATAGATTATGAATAAAGAGTCTTCCTTTTTGTGTCCATTTTGTATTTGCTACCACTTTATCCGTTCCGTCTTTCTTTTTAACTGTCATTGTTTCGCTTTTTGTGTAACCTTTGTTCATATGTTCTATGTACAATATCCATTGACCTCCAACTTTTCTAACTACTCTTTGCTCATTCAATGTTTTATTTAATTCGTATGCACTGAATCCATAATCGGCTGCAATCTGTGTTGTTGTCATTGTATCTTCACTCGATAATATTGTGTCTACATATTCTTTTATCGGTTTATACTCTGCTATTAACTGTTTTTGAATCTGATTTTCTTCTTCCAGCAATTCCTTTTCTCTTTTCACTTTACCGTAATTGATTAATACTTCTCCTAATTTTTCAGGATTGTTTGTTATTGTGTCCCATACATTGTCTGTCATATACATTCCTGTTTTTCTGATTACTGGAATAACTTCTGATGTTATCCATTTTCTAAATGGTTTTGCTTCTTTTTTATC
>NZ_CALHQO010000248.1:0-2500 GCF_938036635.1 uncultured Leptotrichia sp. | reverse complement strand
AAATTATATTATTCATATTTTGTTAAATTTCCTTTACTTACAGTTCCCTTCACATTAAACTTATCATCAAAATATGTCAAATCTGCAACATAACCTTCCTTTATAAATCCATATTTTTCATCCACAGCTACAGCCTCTGCTGGATAAGAAGTAGCCATTCTAAGTGCTTCTTCTAGCGAAACATGAACTTTTTCTACAAGATTTTTTACTCCATCAATCATAACTAAAGCTGATCCGCCTAGCGTCCCTTCTGGCGAAACACATTTACCATCCTTATACAAAACTTTATTTCCTTCAAACATAAATTCCGTCATATTATCAGTTCCAGCAGGACTAACAGCATCTGTCACAAGATAAAGCCGGTCTTTCAATATTTTCTTAGCAATTTCCACAGAAGCAAAATCCATGTGAAGTCCATCAACTATTATTCCGCAGTTTGTAGTGTCATTATTAAATAAAAAACCTACAACTCCTGGCTCTCTTGAATCCAATGCTCTCATGGCATTATACAAATGCGTAGCACAGTTAAAATAGTCTTTCTTTTCCATACATTCCTTATACGTTGCATTCGTATGCCCCACAGCGATATTAATCCCTGCCTTTTTTAATATTTCAAGATGTTCGACTTTAGCCTTTTCAGGTGCAATTGTTATTATTTTTGTAGCTTCAGGTCCTGCATTTGCTATTTTTTCTATCATTTCATCAGATAAAACCCTTATATATTCAGGACGATGAATTCCTTTTTTCTCAACACTTATATAAGGTCCTTCTATGTGAAGCCCCAAAACCCCAATTTCTTCCTTATCTTTTATTTCATTCATAAGATTTAGAGCTTTTTCTATTTTCTCATCTGGAGAAGTTATAAGTGTTGGCAAAAACAAAGTACATCCGTATCTTTTATTAGTTTCATTCATTATCTCAAGTGTCTTTTGCGAAATATCATCATTAAATAACACTCCTCCACATCCATTAATCTGCAAGTCAATAAATCCTGGCGACAAAACCATCCCTTTGGCATCAACCAATTCCTGATTTTCTAATTCTTTTTCATCAATCAATGAAAAATCCGTTACTTTCTTTATAAATTTTCCTTCTAAAACAACGGTGTCTTCCTCAATAAACTTTTCTCCATCAAATATCTTTGCATTTTTTATAATCATTTCAATAATTCCTCTCTATTTTGATAATTCTATTAAATATTTTTTATATTCTTCCAAATTCAAATTTTTTGCCTCAATTTCCTTAAAATATCTGTATGTTTTAACTTTTATATCCGAAGCTGCCATCTCATCAATTACTAATACAGCCCTTTTATGCAACTGCAAAGCCGAAATTGTCCAGAGATGATTTACTCCACCTTCTACTCCATGATAAACTGCACGAGCCTTTTTGTAGCCATTTGCCAAAATCATAACTTCCTTTGAATCCATAAGTGTTCCTACACCTATTGTCAAAGCCAGTTTTGGCACTTTTTCAATGTCATTGTCAAAAAATCTAGAATTTGCCAAGATTGTATCATAAGTCAACTCTTTATCACGTGTATGTGAAGAAAGTGAGGATCCCGGCTCATTAAATGCTATATGTCCATCCTCTCCAACTCCACCTAAAAATAGCTGTATTCCACCTACTGCCTTTATTTTGTTCTCATAATCTTCACATTCTTTTTCCAAATCTTCGGCACATCCATTCAGAATATTTATATTTTCTTTTTTTATATCAATATATTTAAAAAAGTTCTCATTCATAAAATAATGATAACTTTGGGGATTTTCTGGCTTTAATCCCACATATTCATCCATATTAAAAGTCACAACATTTTCAAATGATAAAATTTTTTCATTATACAAATTTATCAATTCCTTATAAGTTGCAAGTGGCGTAGAACCAGTAGGAAGCCCTAATACAAAAGGCTTTTCCTTTGTAGGTTTAAATTTCAATATTTTTTTAGCTATTTGGTATGCACTCCATTTTGCAACTTCATCAGCATTTTTAAGAATAATTACACGCATTTAATTCACTTCCTTTAATAATTTCAAAAAATTTAAATTTTCATTAAAACAAACCTATTATTATTATATAACTTTTTTCAATTATGTCAAGTAATTATATCCCTAAATTGCAATATTAATTTCCACATTTCCTAAAATTTTTTTTAATTAATTCATACAAAAATTTTTCAAATTGTATTGAATAATTCAAACATTTTTTTGGACTTAAGTTTATAATTATTAAGATTTTTATCAATTTTTCTATCTTTATCGCTAATATATCATTTAAAATTCTCTTAGAAGATTGCTGTCATTATCATAACAGCCTCTTTGTCATGAACAATAAAAATATACAAAATAGAAATCTTCACTATTTCTTCTCTGCATGAAAATTCCTTATTCCTATTTGTTGATAATTTTAAAGCACAATTCTCCTCTTTAATTCTCTGCTAATACTCCGATTATAAGACTCTGTTTTGCAGAGCCTGTCCTCTATCAGATTTTTCAATTCA
>NZ_CALHQO010000247.1:0-7542 GCF_938036635.1 uncultured Leptotrichia sp. | reverse complement strand
ATTATATTTTAATTATTTGAAAATATTAGGTTTATATCCTTTAATTATAAAAGTTTGTAATAAATTCGCTATTTAAATTGAGTTTAGTATAAACTCAAACATTTTAAAAAATCTATCTTTAATCTTTATTCAAATTCTTCCATTTCCACTTTTCCATTTTTTTCAAGTACCTTCATAACTTTCCCTTCCCCAGCTTCAAGCAATTTCTCCGAATCTTTAATAAGTTTAATCGCCTTCTCATATTCAGAAATTGAATCATCTAGCGACAATTCCTCACTTTCCAATTTTTCCAAAATTTCATCAATTTGTGCAATATTTTCTTCATAACTTTGTTTTTTCACTGCCATTTTTATTTTTCTCCTTTATTTTTTATTTTTTTCAATCATCAAACCTATAAAAACTAACTACCTTCTTATTGTAATCTCTTTCATCGTATTTCACAAAATTACCTATTTTATCCGACATTTTTTCATACGTGCTATGTTCTGAAATTATAATTCCATCTCGTTCCAAAAGGTTTTCTTCTGATATTTTTTCAATCGTTTTTGTTGAAATATTTTCCTTGTAAGGCGGATCCAAAAATATTATATCAAATGTTTCATTTTTTCTTGAAAGGATTTCCATCGCTCGAAAAACATCATTTTTGTAGGCACGGCATTTTTCTTCCACTCTAAGATGATTCACATTTTCAATAATTACTCTAAGCGCCTCTTTATCTTCCTCAATCATAATCGCTCTTTTTGCACCACGGCTAAGTGCTTCAAATGAGACATTTCCCGTTCCTGAATACAAGTCCAGAAATTTTGCATCTACGACTTTTTCTCCAATTATACTGAAAATTGCCTCCTTTATTCTTTCAAGCGTAGGTCTAGTTTCTCTTCCTTCCCTTGATTTTATTCTTCTATTTTTCAATGTTCCTGCTACAATTCTCATTTTTTCCTCTTTTCAATTTTTATGATTCTCTCTATATTTGGATTAATCTGTGTATATTTTACTACATTTCAGGCAAAATTACCAACATTTGCCCTACTTAAATTTTATTGAAATTTTTCCATCCAGATTTACTCCACTCTCTAGCAGTTCATAATGCTCTTTTGTACTATTTTTACTAATATTCTTAAATTCATAGTCTTTAAAATTTATACTGTCTATTTTTAAATCTGATTTGTTATAAACATTTACATACAATATTTCCGCCTTATTTTTGTTAAAAAAATTGTCAACTAACTCGAAACTGTATACAAAATCCTTATTTCTTGAAAATTTTGTATTTACTAAATCATAATAAACAGCGATTTTCCCTTCTTCCATCGATGGAATAACTTTTGAAATGGCAAACCATTCACGCTGGATACTATCTGTAACTTGACTTTCATAAATACTTTCATCAAATTTTATAACTGCTCTCAAATTTTGTGCCTTTTTATAATCTGTCAAAAACTTTATATTTTTTACAAATTTCCCTCGGTTATTCGTATTTTTATTACTAAAATCCTCTTTTAAGCTCTTCTCAATATTCGTATCCAGCCAGAACATAAACGTCGATTTCACATTATAATTCCCAATATTCTCAAATGTATAAACACTCTCAACCTTTATTGTCTTATTTTTCTCAATCGTAATATTCAAATCTTCCCTCTTTATAACCAATGGCTCCTGCCTTACAATTTTCAAATTCCCAATTGCCAAAAATTCTGACTTTTCAGAAAATGCTGTAATGTTTATTGTAAAAAATATCATGATTATAAATGTTACTCTAAAAGATTTTTTTAATTTCTTATTATTCAAAAAAAACATATCTCAACTCCTTTAATTTTTTTATCATTTCAACTTTATTCTCTCAATTCCCACCAATTTCGCAACTTTCCTAATAAACTTGAGCGACAAGTTCACATTATATTTTTCAGACAGTTTTACAACTTCTTTTTTCTCGTTCGTTTTAAATGCTAAAAATACTTGATTATCGCCTTTATTTTTTAAAATAATCTGTTTTAATTCCTGATTTTTTTCTTTCACTTCTTCATCAATTAAGATGTATAATTTTAGATTCTTGTTTTCTTCCAGATTTTCAATGTTGCAAATGTTGTTTAAAATAACTGTATTTTTATTTTGCTCGGAATTTACAATTCCTTCCAGCACCATAATCTGCCCTTCCGTGATTTTATATCCAAAAGTTATGTATTCTCTTGGAAAACAGATTACTTCAATGCTTTTTTGAAAATCTTCCATTTCAAATTTTACCATTGGCTCTTTTCCAGCCCGTGTTGCAAATTTTTTTACATTTTTCACTATTCCGATAATTCGTACTTTTTTTAGCTCTTTTTGGGAAATTTCTGATATTTTATTATGGAAAATTATATTTATCAGATTTTTTTTCTCATTTAAAGGATGGCTTGAAACGTAGATTCCCAAATATTCCTTTTCGTTTTGAAGTAACACTTTTTGAGGAAACTCATCGCTTTTTTCCATCTGAAAGTCAACTGACATTTCTTTTTTACCGCCGAATAAAATCATTTGCAAATCTTCTTCAGATTCGTATTTTTTCTGGCTGTATTCTAAAACTTTGTCAATAGACTTGTATTTTTCAAATCTGTTTCCATCAAGTCCATCCAATGCTCCCGACAAAATTAGCGATTCCAGCTGTTTTTTTGTAATTCCGTTTTGTTTCATCCGATATCCAAAATCTTTGTAGGAAACAAACTTTCCGTTTTTTCGTTCTTTTTTTATTTCATTAATTAAAGCTGCTCCCACGCCCTTTATCGCAAAAAGTCCAAATCTTATTCCAACCTTTCCAAAATTTTCTTTATCCGCCTGATTTTCTTCAATTTCAAAATCATAATCAGACAAATTCACATCTGGCAAAAATATATTAATCCCTTTTTCCTTCGCTTCATTCACAAAAACAACAAATTTATCCAGATTATGTACTTCGGTTGTCATTATCGCAGCAAAAAATTCTAATGGATAATTTGCTTTAAAATATGCTGTCCAGTAAACAATCAGGGCGTAAGCAGCTGAATGTGACTTGTTAAATCCATATCCACCAAATTTTTCCACTAAATCATAAATTTCGTTTGCCTTTTTCGATAAAACTCCTTTATTTTCAGCATTTGTTACAAATTTTTCACGATTTTTCTTCATTAGTTCAGGATTTTTCTTTCCAATTGCACGCCGTAGCTCGTCAGCTTCCCCAAGTGAATAATTTGCCATTTCACTCACAATTTTCATAACCTGCTCCTGATACAAAATTATTCCGTAAGTTTCCTCAAGTATGTATTTTAGCGAGTTATCAATGTATTTTATTTCAGTCTTATTATTTTTCACATTTATAAAATCATCCACCATTCCACTTCGCAAAGGTCCTGGACGGTATAGTGCAAGCAATGCGATTATGTCCTCAAATTTTTCAATTTTCATTTTCTTCATAAGGCTTCTGATTCCAGCCGACTCACATTGAAAAACTCCCATTGTATCAGCCTTTGTAAGTAATTCATAAGTTTTCTCATCGTTTAGAAGAATATCATTCAACACAATCTTTGTTTTTCTTCTTTTCTCAATATTTTCCACAGTTTTTCGCAAAATTGTTAGATTTTTCAAGCCAAGGAAATCCATTTTTAAAATTCCCAGCTCTTCCAGTTCCTTCATTTGATACTGTGTCGAAACAATCTTTGTTTTCCCATCAGAATAAGTCGGAATTTCATCACTTAGCACATCTTTGGAAATAACGACTCCAGCCGCATGAACAGAGGCGTGACGTACTTTTCCCTCCAATTTTAGCGAATAATCAATCACTCTTTTTATTTCTCTGTCGGTTTCATACATTTTTCTAATTTCAGGGATATTGTTCAGGGCATCTTTCAGTTCCGTATTAAACGGTATCATTTTAGCAATTTTATCGACTTTTACAAGCGAAACATTTAACACCCGCCCCACATCACGAATCGCAAGCCTTGCCTTTAGCGTTCCAAACGTAATGATATGTGCCACGTATTCCGCCCCATATTTATTCACCACATAATTTATAACAATTTCCCGCTGTTCCTGATCAAAATCTATGTCAATATCAGGCATCGAAATACGCTCTGGATTTAAAAAACGTTCAAAAATCAAGTTATATTCAAGTGGATCAATTTCCGTAATATTCAAGGCATACGAAACAATGCTCCCAGCCGCAGAACCCCTTCCAGGCCCAACATAAACCCCATTTTCACGTGAGAATTTTATAAAATCCCAGACAATGATAAAGTATCCGTTATACCCCATTTTATCAATAATTTCTAACTCATACTCTGCACGCTCCAAAACGTTTTTCAAATTATTCTTTAATAATTCTTCCCGAATTTTAACTTCCTTCAATTTCTGCCCAGCAATTTCATCTTTTGTAATCTCTTTTTCAATTATCTCAAAATTTTTATCCAGCTGTAATTTTTCAGAATCTGAAACAGATTTTTTTAGATATTTGTGCAAAAGCCCCTCAAATACTAGATTTCGTAAAAACTCCTTTTCACTTATATTTTGCGGCAACGAATATTTTGGAAATTTAAAATGATGAAACTCAAAATCAACATTGCAGTTTTCCACAATTTTTTCCACATTATTAATTCCAGTTTCGTAAAATTCGCTATATTCCTTATTTTCAAAACTTTTTTCTATTTCATTTTCAGATTTTAGATATAGATCATCATACAAAATTTCACTATTTTCCGATTTTTCTGCATCAATTTTACTTCCCTCTTTTATTGATTCCACAATTTTCTGCAAAACTGCATCTTTCCGATTTGGATAATAAACATCATTTGTAATAACAAAATTATCAAATTTATTTTTACGCACAATGTCAAAAAGCATTTTCCTAGCCTTTTCCAGCCTTTCCACAGCAGAAACTTCAATAAAAAAATTATCCCCAAAATCTTTACCAAGTTTCTCAATAACCCTTCTAACCTGAGTATTTTCCAAATCCAGAATACCCTTTACAACCTCACTATTTATGCCACCTGACAAAATATACAAGTCATCTGAATATTTTTTCAATTCATCATACTTAATTTTATTCCGATTCCGTGTAAATCTGCTATATGAAATTGACGACAATTTTGATAAATTTTTATACCCATTCTGATTTTTAGCAAGTAAAGTAAGCGAAAACTCCCCCACTTTCTCCAGCCCGTCAAGAAACACCTCAAGTCCAATAATCGGCTTTATTTCAGCATTTTTACACTTCTTAAAAAATTCAATTGCCCCAAACATCGAAGTATCGGTAATTGCAAGCGCTTTTACTCCTATTTCCTTAGCCTTTTCAACATATTCATCTATTTTCCCTACTCCTTCAAGCAGTGAATACTCCGTATGCAATTTCAAATGTACAAATTTATTTTCCATAATTTCTACCTAATTTCTATTTTTATAAAAATACCTAAAGTGCCTTTATCACTTCATAAATCCCATCTTCATCATTCGATAAAGTAATTTTATCTTTTGAAAATTCCTGTTTCAATTCTTCCGTAGCATTCCCCATAAGATACCCATATTTCACAAACTTCAACATTTCCAAATCATTCCACTGATCCCCAAACGCCATTGTTTCTTCTGGAGAAATATTATATTTTTTCAACAGTTCCTTTATTGCCAGCCCTTTGTTTACTTCCTTATTCAAGCATTCTAAATAATGTGGTTTTGAAAATACAAAATTAATATGTGGCAATTTTGCTTCCAATTCCTTTTTTAACTCCAGCAAAATCGAATTTTCTGCAATAAATAATGCTTTTGTAGAAGTTTTTCCAATAAATTCGTCAAAATTTTTCACATAATATGGAATTTCCACGCTTTCTGAATATTTTTTACCTTCATCCGTTTCATTTTCAATATATAATTTGTCATCCATATATAAATTTAGGTGTATTCCCTTTTCTCTCGAAACTTTGATAAGTTCCTTAACATCCTGTGCCTCAACAGGTTTCTCAAAGATAACTTCATTATTTAACGGATTTGTAACTCTCCCGCCATTATAGTTAATCACAGGATTTTTTATCCCCAGCATTTCCACAAAAGGCTTTGAAGAAATAAAAGTTCTCCCAGTTGCAATAAATGTTTTCACTCCCTTTTCTTCCAATTCTCTCAATTTTTTTATCAAATTTTCTGAAACTTTATGCTCACTTGTCAGCACCGTTCCGTCCAAATCCATAAATATCGCTTTTATATTATTCATTTTAATTTCCTTTCTACTAACAATTTGTTAAATTTTGCTTTCTTATTTTTTTAAAACTATCTGATAATCTGTTTTATAATTCTATATTTAAATAACTTCAATTAAATTTTCTACAAAATAATCTATTTCTTCAATAGTCGTATCTTTACCAATACTAATTCTAAATGAACCTTTCAATTCCTCGTCAGTAAGTCCCATAGCCTTCAAAACGTGCGAATTTTCAAGTGAGCCTGACATACATGCAGAACCTCCACTTATGCAGATTCCTCTTAAATCTAATGCTACCAACAGCATTTGAATATCCACTCCTTCTATGTAGACATTTGTTATTGTTTTTATTCTATTTGCCTTTTCTCCATTTATTTTTATTTTTTTTCCAAGTTTTTCAATTTCAGTTTTCAATTTATTTTCTAGATAATTTTGCAGTTTATCTTCTTTTTCGGACATTTCTTCCAAATTTTCATAAACTTCCTCAAGTGCCACGCCAAGTCCCAAAATTCCATGAACATTTTCTGTTCCAGCTCGTCTGTTCCTTTCCTGCGAACCGCCCCAGATTTCCTTTTCAACCGAATATTTTTTATCAATAAATACAAACCCTGCTCCCTTAGGCCCATAAAATTTATGAGCTGTTGCCGTCAAAGCATTTATTTTCAAATCTTTTGGCAAAATTTTCATTTTTCCTATTGCCTGAACTGCATCCGTATGAAAAAATATATTTCTCTCTGCCAAAATTTCCCCAATTTCCTTAATCGACTGAATAACGCCAGTTTCATTATTCACAAACATTATCGAAACAAGAGCAGTATCTTCCCTCAATTGCTGTTTTAACTCCTCAATATTCACAACTCCATTCTCATCAACACTAATGTACGAAACTTCATACCCTTCATTTTCCAGCTGCTCAAAGGTTTTTAAAATCGTAGAATGCTCAATCTTAGATGTTATAATATGTTTTCCTTTATCATTGTTCGCCTTTAAAAATCCCCTTATTGCAAGATTATTCCCTTCAGCTCCACCAGATGTAAATACAATTTCAGTTGTTTCAACCTTCAAATTCTGTGCTATAATATGTCTTGCCCTTTCCACAGCTGATTTTGCCCGTTGTCCCAATGAATGCACAGAAGACGGATTTCCATAATTTTCACTAAATGATTTTGTCATCTCTTCTATCACTTTGTCTGACATTTTTGTAGTTGCGGCATTATCTAAATATACTATTTTCATTTTTAAATTTTTTTGCAGCTTCAACAGGATTTCCCATAGGAATTTTCAAAGCACGCGCATAATCATTGGTTGTACCAGTTGGGATAAAAGCTAAGCGAGGCCGATCCTCTAAT
>NZ_CALHQO010000246.1:0-1706 GCF_938036635.1 uncultured Leptotrichia sp. | reverse complement strand
AATACGACAATAAAATATTGCCATATTTATTAATTTTTATAATTTATCTCATCAATTCTGGACCATAACCAAAACCAAGATATTTGTAAATAGCATTGTTTATGGTGTAATCTTGAATTACTCCCCATGTATTAGGATATTTTTTTACATATACTTTGATATCGTTTTCCATATATTGTAAATTATTTCTTTTAACTAATTGCAAATAAAATTCAGAGCCTTTTTCTAGCAAAAAGTTTTGATATTGTTTATTGTTCATTTTTGAAATTTTTTTCTTTTCTTCGTTGCTAATTTTTTTTATGTAATTTTCTAATTCAGAGGCATGAGCTGTAAAATTAGGACCTTTAATATGCACAGTTAGGACAGCTGTACCATTTTTAATTTCGGCATCCAATACTTTGTATGAAATTTTTGAGTTTGCGATTATTAAATAATCTGCAGAATTTTTTAATGATTTATTTGTCTGACTTGCTGCAATATCTTCTAAATTTTTTTTACGTTGATTGCTTACATTTTTTCCCCAAATTTCATTTGTACCTTCCACAGAGTTTGTAAAAACATTCTTCTTGACATTTTCAGGACTTGTGTGAAATTTCATAAAATCATAAAAGCTGTTGATTACGGCTTGTTTTTCATCATTTGAAGTATTGTTTTTGGCATTAGAAAATCCAAAGATGCTAAAAAATAAAAATGTTACTGTTAAAAATTTTTTCATTTGCAACACTTCCTTTCGTTTTTAATATTTTAGAAAATTATAGCATTTTATTCTTGAAAAAAACTTTGAAAAATATTTTCCTATTTATAATTTTCCTTCATTTTTACAATTTTTTCAAACAAAATTTTCTTTATTCTCTCTGGCTCTTTTACCTTCAAATGTTCTCCAAAAGATAGAAGATAGCCGTAAACCCATTCATTTTCAGGATATTCCATTACAATTTCAAAATTGTCATTTTCCATTTTGTTTATATTCTCTTCAGAAAATTCATCATAAACACGATATGCCTGTGATTTGTCTATTTCAACTATGATTTTTATATTTTTTACCATACTTTTTTTGTTATTTATTTCAAAGTCTTTGATTGTTTTTTCAAAATATTCGTTTGTTAAAGTCAGATTTTTAATTCTTGTTATTTTAAATTGACGAATATCATTTTTTTTGTGGCAATAGGCAAATAAGTACCATGCTTTTTCTTTAAACCATAAATTTAAAGGGTCTGCTTTTCTTTCATAATGTTCGCCTTTTGTGTTAAAATAGTTAAATTTTACGGTTTGTTTAGTTAATATTGCCTCTTTAATTTTTTCAAATAAAGTGTCGTCATCGCAATTATATCTTGAAAAGTCTATTTTTATCCAGTTGTCTGACTTTTTGTTAAAAATAGTTCTTAATTTTGAAAGAGTTTTATTGTTGTTAGGATAATTAGTGGCATTTAAGCTTTGAAGGGCATAAAGTATTTCGTTTTGCTCATTTTGTGAAAGTAGTGATTTATTTATGACATAGTTATCCATTAATTTTATTCCACCAGATTTTCCCCTTTGAAAATATACTGGAATACCAGCAGAAGAGAGAATGTCAATATCTCTATAAATTGTTCTGACTGATACTTCAAAATGTTCAGCAAGATCTTTTGCAGTAATACTCCTTTTCTCCAGCAATAAATATACAATTTCAAATAATCTGTTGATTTTCATAATAACTAAACTCCTTA
>NZ_CALHQO010000245.1:0-1611 GCF_938036635.1 uncultured Leptotrichia sp. | reverse complement strand
AAGTAAAAGAAGATATTAAAGCGCGTGATTGGCAAGATGAAAATAGAGATATTGCACCGCTTGTTAAAGTAGAAGCAGCTACACTGATAGATACAACTAGCTTAACTATCGATGAGGTTGTTGAAAAGATGACTGAACTAGTTAAAAGTGTAGAAAAATAGAAATTAGTAGGAGAGTACTATGTATAATTTTATTAGAAAGTTATTAGCACTATATTATAAAACTTTTTACAAGGTTACTATTGTTAATAAAGAAAAAATCGAGAATGCTAAAGGTGTTGTAATTTCAGGTAATCATTTGAGTAATCATGATCCTTTATTATTCCCTGCATTTTTTTATTTTATATCGATTTTGGCTTTATCCATTCACTTTCTTTCCCCATGGCATAGTTTTTCAGCACTTCTTCCTTATATTCCTTAAATCTTCCATCAATGATTGCCTCACGTGCATTATCCATAAGTTTTAGCAAAAAATGCAAATTATGATATGTTGCAAGCCTTTGTCCCAAAATTTCTCCAGCCTTGAATAAATGTCTTATATACGCTCTCGTATAATTTTTGCAGGCATAACAGTCACAACCTTCATCAAGTGGTCTATCATCTCTTGAATAAATCGCATTTTTTATGACAAGACGTCCATACTTCGTAAATACAGTACCGTGTCTACCAATTCTTGTAGGCTGAACGCAATCCATCATGTCAATTCCATGCTCCACAGCTTCAAGCATATCCACAGGCTCTCCCACTCCCATTAAATAACGTGGTTTATTTTCAGGCAGTTTTGGTGTGCTATATTTTAAAATTCTATACATATCCTCACGTGGTTCTCCTACCGCAAGCCCTCCTAAAGCATACCCAGCAAATCCATAGTCATACTCATACAATTCTTCAAAACTTTTATCCCGTAAATCCTCATAAATTCCACCTTGCACAATTGCAAAAAGCCCCTGCTTATCCTTATTTCTATTTGCTTCAATACAACGCTTAGCCCATCTCGTAGTTCTTTCAATAGACGGTATCAAATATTCACGTGTTGAAAGTCCTGGCGGGCATTCATCCAGTACCATCATAATATCGCTTCCTAGATTATTTTGAATCGAAATAGATTTTTCAGGCGATAAAAAATGTTTTGATCCATCTAAATGCGAACGAAAATGAACCCCTTCCTCTTTTATCTTTCTCAAATCTCCAAGACTAAATACTTGAAATCCGCCACTATCAGTAAGTATTGGCTTATCCCATCTCATAAATTTGTGAAGACCACCAAAATCATTTACCAGCTCATCTCCGGGACGTAAATACAAATGATATGTATTCCCAAGAATAATTTGAGAATTAATCTCTTCCAATTCCTCTCTAGTCATAGCCTTTACAGTTGCCTGCGTACCAACTGGCATAAATACTGGTGTTTTTATTTCTCCATGTGGAGTTGTTATAACTCCCGCACGTGCATTTCCATCTTTTTTTTCTAATTTATATTCTATTGGATTTTTAAAATCTTTATTTTCTTTTTCAATACACATTTTATCTCCTATTTTATTTCTAAATTCCATTATATTCCATAAATTTTCTTAGCATTTTCAGTAGTTACTTTAATAACTTGCTCTACCGA
>NZ_CALHQO010000244.1:0-2734 GCF_938036635.1 uncultured Leptotrichia sp. | reverse complement strand
AGTGTTAATTTTGTTTTCCTTTTTATTAATTCAGAAAATAATTTATCTTTTTCAGTTTGATTAAAATTGTTTATTACTTTCTTAACTTCTTCTTCAAGTTCTGAATTATTTTGATAATTATTACCAAAAGAAATCATTCCAATAATCAATATTAATAAAATTACTATTTTTTTCATTCAAATCTTCCTTCTACAAATCAAATTCCTTCGCAAATAACTCAGCCACTTTTTTCCCCATAACTTCGTCTACAACTAATGAAATACTGATTTCAGAAGTAGAAACCTGATGGAAGCTTATGTCGTTTTCTGAAAGGATTCTAAACATTTTGGCAGCAACTCCAATGTTGCTTATCAGTCCTATTCCTACTACAGAAACTTTTGTAATGTAAGGATTTATTATGAACGATGTTCTTGGAAATTCTGCTTCTATTTCTGCACCAATTTTTTCAAGTGCGGCAATGTCTGTTTTTGGACAAGTAAAGGCAAAACTTCCGTGATGGCTTGTTACGTCATTTTGACTTATTATGTCAATATTTATTCCATTTGCTTCGGCTTTTTCAAAAATTTCATACACATTTTGTGCATTTGTTGGGATTTCCTCTACGTTTACCATTACCATATTTTCATTGATTGATACTCCAGTTATTACTTTTTGCTCCATTTCCTTATTCTCCTTTGTTTTTTCTACTGACGTTATAATCGTTCCGTTTTTTTCTCCAAGCGATTTTCCAACGTAAATTTCTACACCATATTTGCTTCCAAGCTCAACTGCTCTTGGCTCCATTACTCCAGCTCCTAAAAAAGCCAGCTCCATCATTTCATCATAAGAAACAACTGGCAATTTTTTGGCATCTTTATAAACTCTTGGATCAATTGAGTAAATTCCATCTACATCTGTGTAAATTTCACATTTCCCTCCAAGTGCAGCCGCTAGAGCAACAGCCGATGTATCAGATCCTCCACGTCCCAAAGTTGTCACATCTCCAGCTTCATTTACTCCCTGAAATCCAGCTACAACTACAATTTTCCCTTTTGATAGATGTTCTTTTATCTCTTTTCCGTTAATGTCCTCAATTCTGTTTTTTGTATAATGTCCGCTCGTTTTTATTCCAGCCTGAGCTCCTGTAAGCGAGATAGCCTCGTATCCAAGCGTCTGTAAAGCAATGCTTAGTAATGCGATTGTCTGCTGCTCTCCAGTTGACATCAGCCTGTCCATTTCTCTCAAGTCAGGTTTATCAGTAATTTCGTGAGCCAATTTTATTAAGGCATCCGTAGTTTTTCCCATTGCTGAAACCACGACAACCACATCGTTTCCAGAATCCTTCACACTTCCCAAATATTTTGCGATATTCATTATTTTCTCCGTTGTAGCAACCGAAGTTCCACCATATTTATGCACAATAATCACAATAAATTCACCTCTTTCTTATTTTTTATAAATCAAAAATTTCATCATTTCTAATCAAATCATCCAGTGTTTCTCTCTTTACCGCAACTTTAGTTTTTCCATCCTTTACGAATACAACTGCTGGTCGCATCATTCTGTTATAGTTGCTTGACATTGTGTAACAATATGCCCCTGTTGTCGTTACTGCCACAATATCTCCAATTTCTGTTGCTTTTGGCAATTTTCCTTTTTCAATGATAATATCCCCTGATTCACACAGTTTTCCTGCCAAAGTTATTTCTCTTACATCTGTATCATTTAGCTTGTTTACAACTCCAGCTTCATATTCTGCCTGGTATAATGCCGTTCTTATATTGTCCGACATTCCTCCATCTATAAACACATACGTTTTTCCGCCGACTGTTTCCTTAATTCCTCCAACTTCGTACAAAGTAGTTCCCGCATTTCCAACGATACTTCTTCCTGGCTCAATACAAAGTTCCTTAAATCCAATCTGATATTTAATTTCCATTGCTTCTGTATATGTTATTATTTCACTAAGTACTTCCTCTATCGGTTTCGGATCATCTCCTTCCTTATAGTAAACTCCAAATCCTCCACCCATATTTACTGTGTGAACTACTATTCCCAATTCCTTTTTCAATTTATCCAAATATTTAAAAATCTCATCTAAAGCAAATATAAAGAACGCCGATTGGAAAATTTGCGAACCGATATGCGTATGAAATCCTTTAAATTCTATCCATTCGCTATCATTCAACCTTTTAATTATATCAAATAAATTATCCTGAAACAATGAAATTCCAAATTTTGAAGTAAGCCCAGAAGTTTTTATATAATGATGCGTATGTGCCTCTATTCCTGGATCGATTCTCACAAGCACAGCCTGCTTCTTCCCTTTCTCACGGCAAATTCTCTCAATTTTATCAATTTCATCCTCATTATCAACAACAATCGTATCAATCCCAAATTCGACAGCCATTTCAATTTCATTTACCAATTTATTATTTCCATGTAAATGAACTTTATTCATTGGAAATCCCGCTTTATAAGCAGTATAAAGTTCTCCGCCTGAAACAACATCCAAATCCAGCCCTTTTGATTCAACCAGTTTAATCATCCCTGTTGATAAAAATGCTTTTCCAGCATAAGCAATTCTTGTATTAAATCTCGTTGACTTAAATGCCGCTTTCATTTTATCTATCGTTGTTTCAATAAGCTCCTGATCCATCACATAAAGTGGCGTTTTAAATTCTTTCACGAGTTCAACTGTATCTACTCCTCCTATTGATAAATTACCATTTTCATTAACTTTCGACGTTCCAAA
>NZ_CALHQO010000243.1:0-5377 GCF_938036635.1 uncultured Leptotrichia sp. | reverse complement strand
GTGGAAAGTGCTAAAAAGATATTTATTTATGAAGTTCCAAAAAAAGTGCAAACTGATAAAAAAAAGGCAAATGATGAAAATAAGGAGAAAAAGAATAAGCAGGATAGTAAAAATAATCAGAATGTAAATAAAAATAATAGTTCTGCCAATAAAAAAGAAGAGAATAAAAATAAATATGAAAAACTTAATATTTTTGAATATTTAAAAAATTCTATGCGAACAGAAGATAGATTTACAGAAGCGTTTAAAATACTAGAAATGGAACCTACAACTGATAAAGAAAAAATAAAAAAGAAGTATAAAGAGCTATTAAAGAGGTATCATCGCAACAATCCTGAAAATTATGATAAAATATTTAGTAGAATTAACGAAGCTTACGGAATTGCTTTGGGATTTGAGCAATCGAATTTTAATGAATATGAAGGGGATTCTATTGAGGATATATTTGATAATTTTTTTAATTCTGCCAATAATTCAAGCTATAAAAGTTTTTTTGAAAAAACACAAGATTTTTCAAATGTTTTTGATGAAAATGAAACAACAAACAAATCAATATCTGCGTGGCTAGGACGGCTTAAAAATCTTCTTTCATCTGAAAAACGTCCACTAACAGAATATCGAGAAATTTTACGTGATTTTCATTTTAATTTTGATGTTTCGGAAAAAAATCAAATTAGAGAAATTTTACAAAAAAATGGATTACGTGATTATGCTTGGAGAAATATAACGAGAATTGAAATGGAACTTTTGATTTATAATCTAAATAATTCTAATATGAATGCAGATATTTTAGGGGAGACTTGGGTAGATACTGGTAAAAGTGAAAATGCAAGTTTGGATGAAATTGTAAAAAATATTGTAAGTGAAAATTTTTCAGAAAATGAAAAAGGATATGAAAAATTTATTCAAGACTATTTTAATATTAAGATTTTTAGATTATTTGGAAAGAATATTGCGTTATACCCTTACAGAGATATAGAGCAAGTAGGAACAACTTTTAAATTTATAACTTATAAAATACGAAATGAATATGTTGATGTTAATAAATATATAGAAATTTTTGATAGAGAACAAAAAAATAATAAGAAAGTAGGAATAAGTTTACGCATAACGCATTATTTATGGAGTATTTTTGGTGCGATAGTTTTATTTTTATTCTTTTTAAATCCTATTGTTGACTGGTATATAGCGATTTTTGGAACTATTTTTTTCATAATTTTAGACTGGGTTAATATAGCTAAAGAAAAAGAATTTGAGTGGAGTATGCGATATGGGTATTCAAGTTACTTGTCGATTTTAATGAGTATAATGTTTGTTGTAAATCTTATTGTTATTGGCAATGCGGAATATGAATCCTCAATTATACCATTTTTACTATATTCACAGCTGATATTTCAATTTGTATTTTTAAATATAATCTTATTTGTAAAAATGGTAGTAACTACAAATATAAGATACAAGCGATTAAGAGAATTTTCAAAAAAAGTTTTAGATGTATTTATCTTAAAAAAGTAAGGAAGAGAAAGATAAGGCTGTGGAAAATTTTGCGAAAAAGATACTGGATAAGATATATTGACTAAATATTTAACAATTTTAAGTTTTGAGATTTATAAAAAAGAATACTGTTAAAGGAGGAAGATAAAATGGGAAGAATGATTGGAATTGATTTGGGGACAACAAATAGTTTGGCGACATATATTGATGATAATGGGGAAATACAGTTTGTAAAAAATGAATATGGGAATATTTTGATTCCGTCTATTGTGGGAATTGATGAAAATGATGGAATAATCGTGGGAGAACTGGCGAAGGAAAGGAGAATGATGAACGCTGGGGAAACTGCGAGCAATTTTAAAAGAAGGATGGGAACGGAAGCAAAAATTAAAGTAAAGAATAGAACTTTTGATGCACAGATGCTTTCTTCATTTGTACTGAAACATTTAAAGGAAAATGCTGAAAAGCAACTGAATGAAAAGATAGACAGGGCAATAATAAGCGTGCCTGCATATTTTAATGATAAACAGAGAAAAGATACCAAAATAGCAGCGGAACTGGCAGAGCTTACAGTGGAAAGGCTTATAAATGAGCCAACAGCTGCGGCATTGTCACTTGGAAGCCATATTTTAGATAAAAATCTAAAATTTATAGTACTTGACTTGGGTGGTGGAACATTTGATGTTACATTGCTTGAAACATTTGAGGATATTATGGAAGTGATTTCGATAAGTGGGAATACGATGCTTGGTGGAGAGGATTTTACTACCAAATATGTGAAATTTTCTTGAAAAATATAGGATTATCAATATCTGACTTGAGCCGTGATGAAAGAACAAAATTGTACACAAAGGCAGACAGGGCAAAAAAACTGATAAGTTTAAAAGATGTGGAAATTGAACTGGAAATTAAAGGAAAAGGCTATAAAGCAGAAATTACACAGGTAGATTTCAGGGCGGCTGTAAAACCACTACTTGTAAAAATGAAAGTTGCGATTGACAAGGCTTTGCAGGATGGAAATACGGATGCAAGAGAAATTGAGAAAGTTGTGCTAGTCGGCGGGGCTGTAAAATTAGGAATTGTGGAAGAATTTGTGGAAAAGTATTTTAATAAAATGCGTGGAGAAAAAACTTATTTTGACAATACTGATTTTATTGAAGGCAATAAACTCGTGTCAATAGCTCAAAATCCTGATACTGTCGTAGCTTACGGCGTTGGTGTAACTGTGGGAATGAAGGAGAGAAACAAGGCATTTAAGGAAAGAATTTTGACAGATGTGTGTCCATTTACACTCGGAATTGAAGTAATTGGGCAGAGATTTGCACCGATTATTCCAAGAAATACAACGGTTCCTACAAGCAAGTCTGAATATTTTTCAACAGTAGAAGACAATCAGACAATAATAAGAATTGCAATTTATCAGGGAGAAAGCTTAAATATAAACGATAATCTATTTTTAGGGGAATTTGAAATAAATGTGCCAAGAAATAATGCAGGAAATGAAAAAGTGAACGTAAGATTTACTTATGATATAAATGGAATTTTAGAAGCAGAAGCAACTGCAATGAGTACGGGAGAAAAGAGAAATAAATTAATTATAAACGGAGATTTATCCGAAGAAGAAAAAAACGAAAGAATCAAAACTTTAGAAGAAATAAAAATTCAGTCAGAAAATCAAAACAAAGATAAATTGCTGATTGAAAGAGCAAACCGAATTTATGCCGAAATAGTAAATACAGAAATTAGAAACTACATTTCAGAATATTTGGAAAATTATCAGATGATTGTAAGAACTGGCGATAGAATACGTATTCAAAAAGTAAAAAAAGAATTTTCAGCTTTTCTTGATAAAATAGATCCTGAACTGAACGACTTGAGTGTTGATGATATTTTAAGAGATATTGACGAAAAGGAAGAAGATGAGGCTGTGGAAGAGGAAGATGAACTGGAGTTTTGGAATTAGAAAAATGAATTTTAAAATATTGTGTTTATTGAGATTTATGGACTTTTATAAATAATAAGCGTAACTTTTTATAAGGAGAAAATAATTATGAAAATAAAAAAATTGTTGAAAATATTTGGGTTATTAATTTTGACAGGAAATATTGTGAATGCAGAATATATAAAAAGAAATGGAGAAATTTATTATCGGGAATGGATGGAACAAAAGCCAAAATTATTAAAAAATATAGATAAAAAATCATTTGAAATATTGGAAAATGATTTTGCAAAAGATAAGAATAATATTTATTATCAAGGGGAAAAGATTGAAAAAATAGATCCTAAAAGTGCTAAAATATTTGGAAGTCATTTTGTGAAGGATGAGAAAATTGTTTTTGATGCTTATGAAAAAAAGGAATTGAAAGAGGTAGATACAAAAACGCTTAAAAAGGTTTTATAAAATTACCAAATATTGATAGGAACAGCTTTATTACTTTGAGCGAGGAATTTGGAAAAGATAAAAATGGAATTTATTATATTGGTGAAAAAATAAACGGAATTAATCCGAATAATGTTAGAGTTATTGAAGAAATAGGACAGGATAATTATATTCTTCAAAGCGAAAATAATTACTATTTGACATTTAATAGCAATAGCGATTTGTATGACAGGAAAAACGATAAAATTGAAGCAAAAAAAATAAATAATTTGAACATTGATTTTAGTACATTTAAGTATTTTGGAATTTTTGACTATTATAAAGATAAAAACAGTTTTTACTATCATTCAGATAATGATTTTAAAAAAATCAAAAGCGGAATTGATGTTGGAAGTGCTGAAAAAGTACTTGAATTGAATGATTTTGTAAAAGATAAAAATAATTTGTATTATTTTTCTAATGGAAAAATTGAGAAAATAAATTTGAATATTGATGTAAAAAGTTTAGAATTTTTTGATGACATTGATTCTTCTTATAGCAGTTATATAAAAGATAGAAATAACGTATATTTTGTAGATAATAAAAACGGGAAAGTGAAAATAGTAAAAAATGCTGATAAAAATACATTTCAAATTGTAAACGGAAATTATGGGGTAGACAGGAAAAATGTTTATTATAATGGAGAAAAGCTAGATTCTGTTGGTATTGAAGGGCTTAAAATTTTTGATGATAATTATTTAAAGGATAATAAAAATGTCTATGAGATTTATACGACAGATGACGGAAAAACTAAAATAAGAACAATAAAAAATTTAAACATTGATGTGGCAAGTTTTGAGGATATTTTTAAAGAAGCATTTTATAAAGATAAAAATTCGGTTTATTATGTTGATATGACTGAAGATAAACAGGAATTAAAAAAACTGGAAGGAGCAGATGCTGATACATTTGAGCTGGGAATTTTTTCAAAAGATAAAAATAGCGTATTTATTGATAAACAGAGATTGGAAGGTGTTAGTCCAAAAGGATTTGAAGTGTTGAACAGTGATTTTAGTTTTATAAAAGATTATAAGAATGTTTTTTATTTGGATAGAGCAGATGATGGTATAACTTTCATACCAAAAATACAAAATATAGAAGGAGTAGATATTGCAACTTTGGAATTTGCTGGAGGACATTATAGCACATATTATAAAGACAAAAACAATGTTTATTTTGTGGATAACAGAGATGATAAAATAAAATTCAAAAAATTATCCTATGTAAATCCGAAAACATTTGAAATGGTGGATAATACTTTTGCGAGAGATGACAAAAATATTTATTTATTTGAATATAAATTGGACGGAATTGATCCAAAGACATTTAAAAAATTAAGTTATGGAATGATAAAAGATAAAAATGGACTATATTTTTTAGAAGATATTGAAAAAGAAAATGAAAATATGGAAATAAAGACTCGAAAAATAAATATAAAAGGATTAGATTTAAAAACTTTTGAAC
>NZ_CALHQO010000242.1:0-2301 GCF_938036635.1 uncultured Leptotrichia sp. | reverse complement strand
AGAATCTTTATCAAGAGTTTTTTGTAGAACCAATAACTTTACAAGAAGAAGACTTTGCTAAAAGAAAAATATCACAAAGTAAAATTAGGGAGCGTATTAATCCATTTTATAATGGATTATATTCAGAAGACTATATTGAAGTTGATGGTATTATTGCTTTATTTTGTTTTCCGTATTATGGAGAAAAAAAGTTGTTTAAATGTAAAGCCTCATCTTATTGCTTGAGTAGGTATCCTGAAATTGAGATTTTGCAAAATGAAGTAAATTTTAGCTATATAAAAACTTTAGATGAAATGGAACAAGATAATGCGAAAGAAAATCTAATTAAGGTACTTAAGAAAGATGTTGATATGGTTAGGCAAGGGCTTTCTTTTGCAAATAATGATGTAAATGCTTTTAATGCCTCTTTAAAAGAAAAAGCTTTAGCAGTATTAAAAGCGCGAAAACATAATGTAGAGGCCTTTTATACAATATCCACTATGTTTGAGGTACCAATTGAGAAAAAAGAATATGCTCAAAACCATATACCCTTAAAACGAAATATAGTTCCGGTAACTCATAAGTATGAGAAGTCAGATTACTTTGGAATTACAGATAAAGATTATTTTGATATATTAAGCTCTATAAAACATACGTTATCAACTTATGAAAGAACACCTAATTCATATCAATCAATGAAAGAAGAGGATTTACGAAATACACTATTAGCAACATTAAATGCAACTTATAAAGGTGGGGCTGTTGGTGAAGCTTTCAGAAATAATGGAAAAACTGATATTTGCATAGAAAGAGAGAATAGGGCTGCCTTTGTTGCTGAATGTAAGATGTGGACTGGAGCAAAGGCTGTACAAGAAGCTATTTTACAATTAGATAGTTATCTGACTTGGCGTGATTGCAAAACAGCTTTAATATATTTTGTAAGAAGAAAAAATTACTTAAGTATTTTAAAAAATATTAAATGTACATTAGAGAGTATTGATAATATTAGAGCTATAAAAGAAGTCGATAGAAATGAATTTGATTGCCTTTATCTCTCAGAAAGTAATCCAGGGCAAAAAATTAGAGTTAGAGTAATGCTTTTTAATTTATATTGTTAGAATGTATAAGAGTTATGAATTCAATAAAATGATTAAGTTTATTATTGAAATACTTTTTAAAAAGGGGTAAGCTAAAAATAGCGTATGGTTAGATTTTTTACTTGTGCTTCACAAGTGTTGATATAAATGTTAGGACTCTTATGTCTCTAGAGATAATCTTTTATAGATACAGATGAATTCTTTAGTTTAATACTTTTGTATTTAGACTTTTATATAAAGAGTAACCATACGCTTTTTATTATTATGAAGAATTATAAAGATGCACGAAAAAAAGTAGCCGGTTGGATTAAAGTTAATCAGAAGGAACTGGTTTATGTATTATATGGGAAAAAAGTAGATTATTTTTACAAATCCTTTCCGATTCCAAAGAAAAATGGAGAAAGTAGAGTTATTTATGCACCTAAAGATGAGTTAAAAATCATTCAAAAAAGATTAAGTCAAAAATTATATGAAACTCATAGGGAGTATATCAGGCAATACAGAATAAAATCGACTATATCTCATGGTTATGAACAAAAGAGAAATATAATAACTAATGCCCGTAGGCATAAAAATAAAAGGTATTTATTGAATATAGATATATCTGATTTTTTCCCGTCCTTTAATTTTGGTAGAGTACAGGGCTTTTTTTATAAAAGTAGAGAGTTTAGCTTTTCGAAAGAAGAAGCCACAATAATTGCGCAGTTAGTTTGTTATAATGGAAAGCTACCTCAAGGCGCACCCACATCTCCAATAATTTCAAATTTAATTTTTAATATTGTAGATTTACGTATTTTATCACTAGCTAAAAAGTATAAATTGTATTATACAAGATATGTTGATGATTTGACTTTTTCAACTAATCATAAAAGGTTTAAAGAAACCTGTTCTGATTTTATAAAAGAATTGACAGATCTTCTTAAAAAGAATGGATTTGAAATTAATCAAGGTAAAACAAGATTAGAATACTACTCCTCAAGACAAGAAGTAACCGGATTGACTGTAAATAAAAAAATAAATGCTAGTCGTAATTTTATAAATATAACTAGAGCGATGGCTAATCAACTATATAGAACAGACGAATTTCAAATTGATGGGGAGAAAGGATCACTAGAGAAATTGGAAGGACGATTTTCTTTTATAAATCAGTTGGATTGGTCTAATAATAAATTGGAACATAAGATAAAAAAAGGTAATTTTAGTAAAAGATATAATTCAGGTTTTA
>NZ_CALHQO010000241.1:0-1301 GCF_938036635.1 uncultured Leptotrichia sp. | reverse complement strand
CACAAAATCTCCTTTTTTAACATCATAGCCTGTTTCCAAATATCCTGAAATTACTTTATCATTATGCTTAATTTTAGCTCTTGAAACATCATTTGCAGATAAAATAATATCTCTTTTAACTTTACTGTTTACAAATCCAAGTCCAATTCTTCCTTGCATGTAGAATGGAATATTTTTGTTTCCTAATCTTCCATACAATGAAATTCCAAAATTATCTGCATCTGACTTTCCACCATGTCTATCAAATTTCACATTTCCTTTTGAATAGGACAAAGCTGTTCCTAAAATCAGATTTTCTCCAAATTTCTTATCAATTCCAACTTGCCCGCCATAAACTTTAGTCTTTCCTTCGGCATACCCGTCTTGTTTCAACTTTCCACTTGCACCAATTCCAGAAATCCACAATCCGAACTTATCTCCAATGTTGTCAAGTGTCCCAAGCATTACAAGTCTATTCGACAAATTCTTATTTACAGTTTGCGACTGCTGAAATGTCAAAGCCTGAGCTGAGGCATAAATTTGCCCTGACAAACTATCCAGTGCACTTGAACTCGAAGATAACGAATTTTTTTGCAGTTTTGCCGCACTTAAAGCAAACTTAGAAATATCTGCATTTCCTTCTTCAATTTTTTTATCCAGTTCCTTAAAGGAAACTTCCACATTTTTAGCCACATTTTTTTGCATTTCATCGCTGTCACTTAAATTATTAACGTAGTCTTCCACATTTTTTCTGCTAATTGTAGCTTTAATTGAATTTTCAGTATTTTCCACTTTTCCGTTAATCAATTCATCAGTTTTCACATTTGAAAATTGTCCTTTAATTCCATTTTCAGCCTCAATAACTGTCGCTGTTATTGGTTTCGCTGTAACATAACTATTACTCAAAAGATTCATTGTTGCTCCCATTTTTTGTTTTTTTTCTTTTCCGTTTATAGTTACCGTTCCTTTTACTATTAACTTTGTACCTATTTCAGCTTGTGTTATTGAACCGACTGTTGCTACATAATCTCCTGATATAATTGCTCCACTTCCATCATTTTTTAATATTCCTTCATTTAAAACATTTACTTTTCTTGTATCACTACCTATTTTTGTGTTATATCCTACTATTAATGTTCCACTTTCCCTTATTTTTACATCTGAATAATGACGATTTCTTATTTCAAGTATTCCTTCTTCTATTATTGTTCTACCAGTAAAATAATTATAGCTATCTAAAATTAATGTACCTTTTCCTTTTTTTACAAAATCTCTATCAATAACAATCTTTTCAACAGAATCATCTGGAAGCATAAATGATA
>NZ_CALHQO010000240.1:0-1065 GCF_938036635.1 uncultured Leptotrichia sp. | reverse complement strand
CACTTGTGTCTTGATATTCATCTATAAAAATAAAATTAGCATTATCTTTTAAAATATCACATAATTTAGAATATTTTTCAAACATCTTTTCCGCTATTAATAAAACCTCATCATGTCCTATTTTGCTATCCTCTTCTGATTTCAAACTATAATATTCATCATATACAATTTCTGAATTTAAAAAATATTCTAAATTTATTTTCATCTCATTTTTTTCCAGGTTATCTTTTGGTAAAGTAAATTTTTTATATTTTTCTTCTTCCCTATAAATTAATTCTATAATTGTTTCTTTTAATTCTTTTTGATACTTCTTTATTATTTTCCATAAAAACTCATGTATTGTAGAAACAAATAATTTATCATTAGAAATTCTTGATTTTATTTCAGCAACAGCATTATTTGTATATGTTATACAAATTATTGACTTATTAGGATATAATCTTCCGATTTCTTGAATTAACGAAACAAGTGAATATGTTTTACCACTACCTGCCCCTCCTGTTAATACGAAATTTTTTTTATTTTCTATGCATTGCAATATTTCTTTCACTTCATCTTCTATTTCTAATCTTCCTTCAACCATTCTAACCCCTCTTTTATATATTTTGGTATTTTCCAATTACTGTAATTTTCATCACTACATAACAGAATTTCTATTGCAAAACTAGATTTTTTATCTATACATTCTTGAGTTAATTCATAAAAATCAATTTCTTCTTCATCTAATTTTTCTTTGTTTTTTAAACCTTTTGAAAATTCATTTTTATTTTCTTTTATAAAGTCATAATTTATACTTATAAATGCATCTTCAAAACTACTAGCTTGATAATTTCTTTCCTTGATTTGATATGCGAGCATTATTTCGCTACTACCACATTTTACTATTTTTTCTTTTTTAGATAAAGTTGTTATTTTTATGAATTCATTTTTTACTTTTTTAGAATTTAATTTTTCTCCTAAATATTTTTTTATAGAAGAATTTGTAGTTTTTGTTGCCTCTACTGGATTACATTTTACTGTTTTTCTTTTACTGTCTTCTGTAGTTGTTTTTTTAGCAGCATCTAT
>NZ_CALHQO010000239.1:0-1124 GCF_938036635.1 uncultured Leptotrichia sp. | reverse complement strand
AAGATATATTTACTATATTTTGAATGATTTTTTTAAAGTTATTTTTTATGAAAAAGATAAGTTGAGAAAATTGAAATATATGTTTAAGGGAATTACTGATTTTATGAAGAATAAGATGGGTGAACTGGATGATAGAAAATAAAAAAATTGATATTCTTATGGCAACCTATAATGGCGAGAAATATTTAGTTGAACAGCTTGATTCCATTATTAATCAGACATATCGTAATTGGAATTTACTGATACGTGATGATAATTCGACAGATAAAACATTGGAAATTATACAAAATTATCATAAAAAGGATAAAAGAATAAAAATTTTAAAGGATAATAAAGGAAATCTTGGAATAGTTCGGAATTTTGAAGAGCTATTAAAAAGTTCGGAGTCTGAATTTATAATGTTTTCTGATCAAGATGATATTTGGGTTGAAAATAAACTAGATATGTATTTAAAAATGATAGAAAAAATTAAAAATAAGGGATTTATGATTCATTCTGATGCTATCTTGTTTGATAAAAATAAATCTAATATTTTAAAAGATACTTTTATTTCTAAAAAAGCTATAAATAAAGGACTAGAAAATGTATTTTTTAACTATTTTGTACAAGGTGCTACTATCCTAATTTCAAAAGAAATAAAGAATTTTATTTTACCTTTTCCTAAAGAAGTTTATTTGCATGACAGATATATTCATCTTATCTCAGAATTATTTTTTGAGAGAATATTCGTTAATAAGGCATTAATATATTATAGACAACATGGAGATAATCAGATTGGAGCTAAAAATACTATAAGAGAACTTTTGTCAAAAAGATACTTTGATGAGAGAGACAGACGGCTGATAAAAGTTATTTATAATAAATATGGCAGTTTGTTGACAGAAGATAAGAAAAAATTAATTGAAGAATATTTTAAAATAACAGATATAAAAAAGAATAGATTCAATAGATTTTTAAATTTAAAGAAATCTAAAATTAGTATCCCGTTGAAGAAACAAATTTCTTTTATAGTAAAAGGTTAAAACAAAGGACTGGACTTATTCCAGTCTTTTTTGTATAATATAACAAAGCCTATTGTAAAAATTTATGGAGATACTTCACTTAGGTTTTAAATTTGTGTAATG
>NZ_CALHQO010000238.1:0-6229 GCF_938036635.1 uncultured Leptotrichia sp. | reverse complement strand
TTTTCTTATTTCTGAAAAAGTGTACGCACATGTGCGTGCGCGCGTAACAGGTTACAAAGGATTTGTCAAGGGGTAAAGGAGAAAATATGAAAAATAAAGAAAATATGAAGAAGTTTTACGATACAATAGCAGAAAAATACGATTTTATCTTTTCACTTTCAGATGTTCAGAAAAATTTTTTTCAAAAATATGTTACAGGAAAAAAAGTGCTTGATGTAGGAGCTGCAACAGGTAATTTGTCAAAATTTCTAAAAAATGAAGGATATGATGTAATTTCCATTGATATAAATGAAAAATTGATTGAGCAGGCTAAAGAAAAAAATGTTGATGTAAAAAATTTGGATATGATGAAAATTGATAAATTGGGAAAATTCGACACAATAATAAATGTTGGAAATACATTACCACATTTGAATAGCAAAGATGAGATTTTTTTGTTTTTAAAAAAGGCTTATTCACAGCTTGAAAATAATGGGAAACTGATTATTCAGTTAATAAATTTTTATAAATTTTTTGAAAATCAAAAATCTGAATCTAATTTTTTGGGAAATTTACCATTGATTGAAAATGAAAATGTGAAATTTGAACGTTATTATTACAAAAATTCTGATAATAATGTGATTTTTAAAACTATTTTGGATGATAAGCTTGAAAATGAAGAAATTTTAACAAATGTTAATTATTTTGATTTTATGAAATTTTTTGAACAGTTAGGAATAAGCAATGTAAAAGTATTTGGAGGCTTTAATGAGTCTGAGTTTGTTTTGGAAAAATCACAGCCATTAATATTTGTGATTACAAAAACTGATGAGATTTAGTTTGAAATATGTTGTAAATATATAAATTTTTGTAAGAATTAAGATGAAATTTTAAATAATAAAATAGAGTATGCGTTCTCTTGAATTAACGTAAATAATCAATAAAGGAGAAATTTATGATAATTAATGGATTTAATTATTATAAAGTAAAAAGTAAAAATTATGAAATCTTTTAAAAATTTTATAAAGGTAACTTTAATTGGAGCTCCGCTTCTAAATAAGATTATAGGAATATTTCTTATATCAATGCTGCCTATAATTGAACTTCGTGGAGCAATACCGATTGGAGCAGCTATTGGATTACCTTGGTATTTGAATATGATTGTTTCAATTATTGGAAATATGCTTCCTGTACCGTTTATTCTTTTATTTGTAGTAAAATTATTTGAATTTATGAAAAAGAAGAATATATTGGTAAACTTTATTGAAAAAATTGAAAAAAGAGCGATGAGCAGAAGTGAAAGTATCGCAAATAAGGAATTTTTGGGACTTATGATTTTTGTAGCTATTCCATTTCCAGGAACAGGTGCTTGGACAGGAGCATTGATTGCGGCATTACTTCAATTTGACAGAAAAAAATCTTTTTTATATATTCTTTTTGGGGTATTAATTGCAGCGGCTCTTGTAACATTGGGAGTATACGGAGTGATAGGATTTTTAATATAATTTTTAAATAATATCTTTTCAAAATTTTAAATATATGCTATACTAAAAAAGTAAATTTTAAAATAAGGGAATGTTTTGGTTTCGACAGGATAAAAAGATTACTATTGGCAAGTAAGTGGGAGCTTTAAAATCCAACTTAAAAATAATCGGAAACGATAATTACGCATTAGCTGCCTAAGATAGCGGCTCATCTCTTTTGGAAACGCCATTTTTCCATTAGATGATGTCATTTTTAATGGCTTACTTGGATGTATGATTATGTCATCTAAGGAAAATTTATAATCTCGCCTTTAGACTTTTGTCTGTTTAATATCTAATGGTTAAAGCGTTAAATAGACTAAACTTGTAGAAGATAGTAAGAACTTTTTATTTTGGACACGGGTTCGATTCCCGTCATTTCCACCAAAACAGAAAATAAAAATCGAATTATTAAATAAACTGTAAGCGAGTTGCATAACTCGTTTTTTCTTTTTTGAAAATACTTTATTGAAAAAAACAAAATATTAATATATAATGGATTTATAAAAAGAATTGGAAACGAAAGGAGAGTGTAATTTTAGGTCAAAGTGTTATTTTGAGCATAAAAAATTACAATTTATAAATAAAATGAGAAATTATGATGTAATTGTAGTTGGTGCTGGACACGCAGGAATTGAAGCGGCATTGGCATCAGCGAGATTAGGATTGAATACAGCAATTTTTACAATAACATTAGATAATATAGGTGTTATGTCTTGTAACCCGTCAGTTGGAGGGCCTGCAAAAAGCCATCTGGCTAAGGAAGTTGACGCATTAGGTGGAGAAATCGGACGAAATATGGATAAAAGCTTTGTACAAATGAGAATTCTAAATACCAAAAAAGGACCAGCAGTTCGTTCGTTAAGGGCTCAGGCAGATAGAAAAATTTACGCAAGGGAAATGAAAAAAACAATAGAAAATCAAGAAAATTTAGATACCGTTCAAGATATTGTCACAGAATTAATTGTTGAAGAAGTTGAAATTTTTGAAGATGATTCTAGAAGAATTGAAAAAGTTATAAAAGGGATAAGAACTAAGACAGGAATGGAGTTTTTTGCAAAAGCAGTTATACTTGCAACAGGAACATTCTTAAGAGGGCTTTTATACATTGGAGATAAGAGGGTAAAAGGTGGAAGAATGGGAGAGTTATCGGCAGAAGATTTAACAACTTCCCTGAAATCTTTAGGATTTAAAATGGATAGATTCAAGACAGGGACACCTCCTAGACTTGATATCAGAACATTAAATCTGGAAAAATTGGAAGAACAACCAGGAATAACAGGTATTCCATTAAAATTTTCAATGAGAACGCCAAATAGTGAAGTTCTAGAAAAACCTCAATTATCATGTTACATAACACGGACAAATGAAACAACACATAAACTAATACTTGATAATCTAGATAAAGCACCGATGTATAATGGAAGTATAAGCAGTACAGGGCCAAGATACTGTCCGTCAATTGAAGATAAAGTTGTAAAATTTAATGATAAAGACAGCCATCATCTGTTTTTGGAACCAGAGGGATTTGATACGGCAGAGGTCTACATAAGTGGACTTTCCACAAGCTATCCCGCTAGTTTGCAACAAAAGATAGTGAATACAATTGATGGACTTGAAAATGCCCATATAATGCGATACGGTTATGCGGTGGAATACGATATTGTAGACCCTAGCGAACTTGACTACACTCTTGAAACCCGTAAAGTAAAAGGACTTTATTTAGCTGGACAGCTAAACGGGACAAGCGGTTATGAAGAGGCTGCTGCACAGGGAATTATCGCAGGAATCAATGCAGCTTTAAAAATTAAAGGAGAAGAGCCGTTTATTTTAGACAGAGAAAGTTCGTACATTGGGACAATGATAGACGATTTAATAAATAAGGAACTGTTTGAACCATACAGAATGTTTACCGCAAGATCTGAATTCCGACTTATTTTACGTGAAGACAACGCTGATATAAGACTTTCTGAAAAGGCTTATAAAATCGGGCTTCTTGATAAAAAATATTATGATATTGTACAGGAAAAGAAAAAAAATGTTAAGGAAACAATAGAAAACCTTGAGAATATAAAACTTGGAAGCAGTAACCAAAGACTCATGGAAATTCTTGATAAATATAACGAAAGTCTAAAAAGTGGAACGACTTTAAAGGAAATTTTACGCCGTCCAAAAGTTACATATCAGGATATAAAATATATCGCTGAAATCATTGAAAATGTGCCAAATCTAAATTTTGACGATGAAACTGAATATCAAATTGAAGTTCAGACAAAATATGAAGGCTACATCGCCAAAGCTATCCAAATTATGGAAAAACAGCAAAAACTGGATGATAAAAAAATTCCTAAAAATTTCGACTATGACAGTATGAAGGGAATTACAAGAGAAGCAAAACAAAGATTAAAAGAAAATAGACCATATAATGTAGGACAGGCATCCAGAATGTCTGGAGTAACGCCAGCAGATATTTCTGTGCTGCTCATGTATTTAGATGGAGTTTTAAAATAAAATCTAGCTATAAAAAAACTTTTATATATTAATGGAACGTAAGGAGAAAAAGTGGAAAATATAAACGAAGAAGCCAATTTAAGAGAATATTTCTTAAACTTGCTTTCAAAATCAGAAATTAAAGTGCCAGACGAAAAAATTACACAAATGCTAAAATTTTTAGAACTTTTATATAATAAAAATCAAATTATGAATTTAACGGCAATTCGAGAGAAAAAAGGAATGCTGGAAAAACATTTTGTAGATTCCTTACTTTTAACAAAAGTTATAAATGATGATGAAAAATCTTTTATAGATGTGGGAACAGGCGCTGGATTTCCTGGGCTTGTACTTGCCATTTATTACCCAGAGAAAAAGTTTTTGCTAGTAGATTCAGTAAGGAAAAAAATAGAATTCATAAATGAAGTAATAAAAGAATTAAATTTACAGAATGTAACCACAAGTTTTGAACGTGCAGAAGAATTAATAAAAGATAGAAGAGAATGTTTTGATGTTGCTCTTTGTCGAGGAGTAGCCAATTTAAGAATAATACTGGAGTATATGATTCCATTCATAAAAGTAAATGGACGATTTTTACCGCAAAAATTAAACCTAAACGAAATAGAGGAATCGAAAAATGCTCTAAAGATTTTAAATGCAAAAATAAACAAAACTTTTGAATTTAATCTTCCGGAAAGTATGGATAAAAGGATAATTTTGGAAATTTTAAAACTGCAAAAAACAGACAAAAAATATCCAAGAAAAATAGGAATTCCATCCAAGAAGCCGTTATAAATAAAAAGTTTAAAAATTGTAAAATTATTAGAAACAAGAACTGAGATTTTGTCTCAGTTTTTTTATTTATATGAAGAAAATAAATTTTAAAACAAAAAATGACTACTTAGTAATTACTAAGACAGCTAATATTTTTTTTCCAAATTTTCCTGAATTTTCAACTTTAGTATATTAAACCTTACTAAGTATAGAAATTTTAAGTACTTGAAAAGTTTATATTATTTAAGTATAATGACTAAACAAAAAATATTAAGATAAATAAAAATAGGAGATAAATATATGGAAAAAATAAATCTAAATAATGAAAATGAAAAATCAAATAGCATTTTTACTGCAAAAAGGGAGATAAAGCATGCATTTGTAACAGGAGCAACGGGGCTTTTAGGAAATAATCTTGTAAGAGTGCTAGTTAATAGAGGAATAAAAGTAACAGGATTAGTACGGAATATAAAAAATGCAAAAAAACAGTTTCCAGATTTAGAAATTACTTTTGTAGAAGGAAATCTTAATAATCCAGATAGCTATAAAGAAGCTCTTAAAGGATGCGATGGACTTTTTCATACAGCAGCTTATTTCAAGGAAGCGTATAAAGGTGGAGAAAATCACTGGTCGAAACTTTATAATACAAATGTGAAAGGAACTATAGATTTAATGACTGCTGCAAAAAAAGCAGGAATAAAAAACATGGTTCACACTTCTTCGATTGCAGTACTTAAAGCAGAAAAGAATCAGCTTATTGATGAAACAATGTTACGTGATAAACATGACAAAGAAATTAATGATTATTACCGTAGTAAGATATTAAGCGATGAAGCTGTTAAAAAATTTTTGAATGAAAATCCTGATATATTTTGTTGTTTTGTACTTCCAGGATTTATGTTTGGTCCTGGAGACATGGGACCTACTTCATCAGGACAGCTTGTTATGGATTATGTAAATAAAAAGATACCAGGAATTATACCCTCAAGCTATAGCGTTGTAGATGCACGTGATGTAGCAGAACACGAAATAATGGCAATGGAAAAAGGAAAAAGAGGAGAATTGTATCTTGCAGCTGGAAAATTTATGACTATGAAAGAATTGTTAGAAGAATTATCTAAAGTAACAGGAATTCCAGCTCCAAAAAGGGTTATACCTTTACCTTTTTTAAAAATACTGGCTGTATTTAATGAATTAATCAGTAAATTAACTAAAAAAGAGACATTAATAAACAAGGCTACAATACGTGTCATCAAAAATGATTATATGCGAAATAATTTCAGTCATAAAAAAAGTAAAAAAGAATTAGGATGTGAATTTAGATCGTTGGATGAAACTTTAAAGGATGTTATAAACTGGTATAAAGAAAATGGATATTTATAATTATCTAAAAAATATTGTTTTAAAACATAAATTGCAATATTAATTGCGACATTTTACCAAATTTTTTTAAAAACTAATTT
>NZ_CALHQO010000237.1:0-3142 GCF_938036635.1 uncultured Leptotrichia sp. | reverse complement strand
TTATTAAATGAGCAAAATTTTAATGTTTTTAAAATGAACTTAGTACAACCGTTCTTACAAAAATTTCTTTTATCAATTCCAAAATCATTAATCCTAGCATTGCCGAAATATCAAGATTCATGCTTCCAATCGGAATTATTATTTTAAACATCCGTAAATATGGCTCTGTAACTTTTCTTACCCATTGAAAAAGTCCTATTTGATTATATGGGTCAATCCAAGTTCCTAAAATATTTATTAAAATAAGAAGAGCATATAAATCAAACAGCTTTAATATCACTGCTATAACAATATCCAAAATCACACCTCCAAAAAATTTAAAAAGGTTATTTATTTAGAACATTTTTACATTTTATAACATATTCAACTCCTGAAACTACTGTTAATATCAGTGGAGTAAGTAATAAAATGTTATTTATTGTAAAACTGAAAGGTATTAAAATTATTAGTGTAAGTGCTATCATCTGAGTAGCAGTCTTCCACTTTCCAAGACTTTCTGCTGCAATAACAACCCCTTCAGCCGCTACAATTGAACGAAGCCCTGTTATCATTAATTCTCTAAATATTATAACTATTACAAACCATAGGCTAATCTGACTAAATTTTGTAAGTGTTACTAAAGCCGAAATAACAAGAATTTTATCTGCTAAAGGATCTAGCAGTTTTCCTAAATTTGTAATCAAGTTATATTTTCTTGCAATTTTCCCATCGTAATAATCTGTTATAGACGCTCCTACAAAGATAATCGCTGCAAATACTCTCATTGTCATAGAAACTGCTGTATTATCTGAAACTTCCAGAGCTAAACTTAAAAAAATAACAAATGGTATAACTAGAATTATTCTTAATATGGCTAATTTATTAGGTAAATTCATTTTCATACCTTTCACGCTCCTTTGTAATTATAATATAATCCTATTGCTGCAATGCCTTCATGCTCAAGTTAAATTTATCTTCGCTTTCCATTGAAATTACTTTGACTCTGACATTTTGTCCTTCTTTTAATGCATCTTCAGTCTTTTCCACTCTCTTATTGCTAATTTCAGAAATATGTAAAAGTCCTTCTTTCCCTGGCAATACTTCTACAAATGCACCAAATTTCATCAGTTTTGTAACTTTTCCATCATAAATTTCATTTAACTCAACTGACTGAGTTTGTCTTTTAACAAGTTCTAAAGCTTTTTTCATATTTTCAGATTCTTTTCCGAAAATCGAAACGGTTCCGTCGTCTTCAATGTCTATCGAAACTCCAGTTTCATCAATAATTGCTCTAATAACTTTTCCACCTGGACCGATAAGTCCAGCAATTTTATCAGGATTAATCTTAATAATCTCAATTTTTGGCGCATTTTCAGCAACCTGAGCTCTTGGCTCACTAATTACTGCTTCCATTTTATCAATGATGAATAATCTTCCTTCTAATGCCTGTCTTAAAGCAATTTCCATTATTTCTCTTGTAATTCCTTCAATTTTTATATCCATTTGAATTGCAGTAATTCCATTTTTCGTACCTGCAACTTTAAAGTCCATATCTCCAAGATGATCTTCAAGCCCTTGAATATCCGTAAGTACTGTAAATGTATCTCCTTCTTTTATAAGACCCATAGCAATTCCTGCAACTGTAGATTTTATTGGTACTCCAGCTGCCATTAACGCAAGAGACCCTCCACAAATTGAAGCCTGTGATGATGAACCATTTGATTCTGTAATTTCAGAAACAAGTCTTACTGTATACGGGAATTTTTCTGTATCTGGCATAACATATTTTAACGCTCTTTCAGCCAAATTCCCATGTCCTAGTTCACGTCTTCCAGGAGCTCTCATAAATCCTGCTTCTCCGACTGAATATGGTGGGAAGTTATAGTGCAGGAAGAATTTTTTACGTGTTTCATCTTCCATTCCGTCAATAATTTGCTCATCTTCCTTACTTCCAAGTGTTGCAACAACTAACGCCTGTGTTTCCCCACGCGTGAACAATGCAGATCCATGAGGTACTGGAAGTGTATCAATTTCTACATCAATTGGACGGATTTCAGTAGTTTGACGTCCGTCAGCACGGTATTGCTTATACAAAATAGCATCCCTGACAAGTCTTTTTTCTACATCTCTATAATATTTTTTAAATTCTTTTTCAAGAGTGTCATCAATTTCCTTATCTTCATTTTCAAGCTTTTCAACATATTTTTCAAAAAGCTCTATTTCCAAATTGTCAATTGCTTCATATTTTTCAAGTTTTCCTGGCGTCATTATTGCTTTTTCAACTTCATTTTCAAAACTGTCAATAAATTCCTTAATTTCAGAATCTACTTCTTTTTTCTCAAATTCATATTTCTGAATTTCAAATTGTGCAAGGAATTTATCCTGTTCTGCACAAATTTCCTTAATTCTTTCATGCCCAAACATAATTGCTTCCAGCATAACTTCTTCAGAAACTTCCTTAGCTCCAGCTTCTACCATTGTTACAGCGTCTTTTGTCCCTGCGACTGACAATTGAATTTCGCTTTCTAATAATTGCTCGCCTGTTGGATTTAAGATGTATTCTCCATTAATGTACCCAACTGTAACTCCAGCCACAGTTCCTGCAAATGGAATATCTGATAATCCTAAAGCAGTAGAAACTCCAATTGTAGCAAGATTTTCAGGATAATTCACTTCATCATACGAAAGCACCGTAACAACAATGTGTACCGCATTCAAAAATCCTTCTGGAAATAAAGGTCTAATTGGTCTATCAATCAATCTTGAAATCAAAATTTCATCAGTTCCTGGCTTAGTTTCCCTTTTTATAAACCCGCCTGGAAATTTTCCAGATGCGTAAAATTTTTCGATATAATCAACTGTTAAAGGGAAAAAATCTTGACCTTCCCTAACATCCTTACTTCTAGTTGCTGTAACCAAAAGCACTGTTCCTCCGCATTGAACAACAACAGATCCCCCAGCTTGACGTGCAATTTTTCCTGTACTTATTTTAATTTTCTGGTTTCCTAAATTAAAACCATAAATTTTCTCTTCAAACATTTTTCCTCCTAAAATTTCTTTTTTTAAGAAGGGAGCAAATAATAGTAAAATCTTTTATTATTTTCCCTATAAAAAACTTTACAATTACTTACTCAAAATACCTTCTTAAAATTTCTTTAATTAT
>NZ_CALHQO010000236.1:0-5569 GCF_938036635.1 uncultured Leptotrichia sp. | reverse complement strand
ATGAAACTGCTATTTTAGGTGGGATTAATACTAACATATGCACATGATCTGCCATAAGCTCCCCCTCTATAATCTTGACGCCCTTATATTCACATAAACGCCTCAGTATTTCACGTAAACTATTTCTATATTGATTATATATAACTTTACGTCTATACTTAGGTGTAAATACTATGTGGTATTTGCATAACCATTTTGTGTGCGCAAGACTCTGTGTCTTTGTTGCCATATAAAATCACCTTTCTTTTGCATATAATGCGGCTTGAACACCTACATTATACTTAAGCAAGGTGATTTTTTTGTATAACTTTCGTTGCCGCACCCGCATAGCGGGTGGTTTTATGATTCGCGACTACGTCACGAACCAGTCTAAAGACAATAACAAAATAGATGCCCCCTGTAAAATACAGGGAAGTATCCATGTGTTTAGGCTAGTAAATAATATGTGTCCAGGAAAATGGGTACATATCAAAACTGCCCATACCCAATTTTTAAGAACACGAAATGATGCCGGAATAAACGGAACTGTTCTTGCAAGACATCTTATTCAATCCTTTTTACCGGGAGAAGCAACTCCGGAAATGGCACATCAAATCGGTCTTAAACTGTGTAAAAAGATATTAAAAGACGAGTACGAATATGTCTTGTCTACCCACATAGATAAAGGGTATATCCACAACCATATCATCTTCAATAATGTAAATATGGTAACGGGTAAATGCTACCAATCCAACAAGAAAAGCTACCACCAAATCAGGTATCAAAGCGATAAGCTATGCAAGGATAATAACCTTTCTGTGATTGATGAATTCTACGAGAGCTATAAGAGAAAGTACAAAACAAATGGTAAGTCATGGTATGAAAATGAGCAATCTAAGAAAGGTACTTCTTGGAAAAGCAGTCTTCAATTTGACATTGATCGTTTGATAAAACAGTCTAATGATTGGGAACAATTTCTAAATAAGATGGCGGAACTTGGTTATGAAATAAAGCATGGAAAACATATAACCTTTAAGCCAAAAGATAAGCAGAGATTTACAAGAGCTAAGACGATTAGTGAGGATTATACCGAAGAAAGATTAAAAGAGCGTATTACAGAAAATCAAAATATCAAAGCCTCACCTGTCAAAAAACGAATCGGAAATGTCATCAATATGAATACCAATGCCAAAGTGAAAGAGAGCAAAGGCTATGAATACTGGGCAACAAAACATAACTTAAATACAATGGCTGAGTCAGTTGTTTTCATCAGAGAACATGGCATTAACTCCATTAAACAACTTGATGAATATATCAGGAAAAGTGCTGAAGAAAGACAGAGCTTACAAGATAAAATCAAAGAAATTGACAAGGATATGCAGATACTTTCTGATACGATGGAACAAGTTCATACTGTTAAAAAGTATCGAGCCTACTACAAAGAATATAAATCAAATCCTTCTGATAAGGCATTTTTTGAGGAGCATCAGTCTGAAATCACACGCTACGAAACAAATCTTGCAAAACTCAAAAAGTCCTATTCAAAGCTACCTGATTCTAAGGATATTTTAGATAAACTTGATAAATTGCAAGAAAAAAAGAATACCCTAATGCAAGAGTATTCTTCTACAAAATCTACTATGGACGAGCTTTATCAAATACGAAAGAACTATGGAATTTACATGGGCAAGGAGATGGAGCGATAGAATCTCTCCATCTCTATTAACTATTTTATTTTTTTAAATGATATATATTTTCAATATAATTTTCTGAAAAATCCTCAATATTTAATTTATACATATTTAAGTACCCTTGGATTTTTTCATCAGATAATGAATCTAATTCGTATTTTCTGATTTCTTTTACAAACTTTTTTAGATTATCTTTTAGCTTTTTTAAACCATTCCTTCTCATCACGAAAACTTTCTCATTAAAATCCGCATCATGAGCTAACTGCTTAGTAGGAATTATCATTATGCGCAAAACATCTACAAGTTCCCCATACTCTTCCTTAAACCATCCACAATGGTTATTAAATTGACCTGCTTCAGATTTTTTTATAGCATTTCGATTTTCGTCAACTTCATTTTTACACTCAAAAAATACATATTTTTTATTTGAAACACACCACAAATTATCTGGACCCTTTCTAATTTCTTTATCTGGTCGTTGACTAACATAACCTAGAATTTCACCTAAATCTTTTAATGCAGATTCAAATTTTTCAGCCGCAATGCCAAAAGAAAGATTTTCTATCACTTCATTTATATAAAGATTAAATTCATCAAAACTGTCATATTTTCCAATATTTCTTTTGAATCTGTTTATTCTGTTTTCATTTAGGAAAGAGATTTTTGAATATGCAATTCCCTCTTTAGGCTTTAATAATTGAGGATTCTTTTTAAATGCAGACTTTTGAAGTGTTTTTGATTTTTCCTCTGAATACATATATGCATATCTTGCCATCTGCTCTAAATACCAGCCTTTTTCTAAATCATCATTGATAAACTTATCAATGAATTTTTGTGTCCTTTCTACAGCAAGCTCATATTCTCCTTGTGAAAATAATTTTTCTAATTCATTTTCTTCTGCGTATCTGTTATAAATTTTATTTTCTACGTTCTCTTGAACAATTGCATTCATTTCATCAGTGTAATACTCTTTCCACCCTTCATCCCTTTTGAGAATTTGATTTATTAGTGAATCAATCTGCTTCAAAGGCTGATCTTCCTCACTAATTTCTTCTTTTGCCATTTTTGCGACTTCAAACCCAATCTCTATTTGTTTCTGTGTCTGAGCAGAAAAATATTTTCTTGTTAACACTCCCCTCATAAATTTTTCTATGTCAGATCCTATTACAAGAATAGCGCAATAATCTTTTTCTCCACGAACAGCCCTTCCTAATCCTTGTTCAATCTTTTGTGCTATTTTTTTATTTATAATTTCACTATTAGGGCAACACTTCTCTTCATATCTATCAGAGAAGTTGTTTAGAAATGGCATTGAATCCATTATCAAAACTCTGCAGCTTTCATCTGGTAAATCAATCCCATCATATCTATTATTTATCACAACAGTTTTTTCAAAATTACTTTTTCTTAGATCATCTATCACAGAAAATAGTTCTTGATTATTTTGTGGAAGTTTTGAACCTAATTCACTGTAATAAATAGCTCTTTTTGTATTAGGAACTATAGCGACAATACCAAACTTCTTAACGTTCATTGATGCAAATTTAGTTGCAACTAAATCTCTATCACAGGTTTCGTCTATTAATGATGGCATCAATATCATCTTTTCGCCAGACCATCTTAATTGTGGATACACAATCGGATTAACCACTGCATTAGTTGAAAAATCCAGACCCTTGACAAAAAATATATCTTCTTGGGTTGTTGCAGACATTAAAATTCTTCTCTTAGCTTTTGAAAATGTCCCAAATTGTTCTACGTTAATGTTATATGGCGCAATTTCAATCTTACTTCCTGAAATAAAACAAGAATATTCTATTATTTTATCCTTCATCAATGGCCACACAAACTTAATTTCATCCATATTGGAAAATTGAGATAGAATAGATAAAAGTTCAGTTCTTTTACTATTCCATGCCCAGTATGGAACCATCATGAAGGTTTCGTATTCTCCAGATTTAATATCTAAATAGCTCCCCTCACCTTGCTCTATTAAATCATCTGAAAACAAAGTGAGTATCCTTCCATAAATATCCTCGTTTCCATTTTTATTTCTATTAATGGTTAAAGTAAATGAATCCTTTATAACATCTATACACGCATGGGAATCATCTAGAATGATTGTATTTGTCTTTGTGAAGTTATTTCCTAGTCCAAAAATTGATTTTCCATTAAAAATTTTATGAGCATGTGTAATTAGAATTTTTTCACCTGATAAAAACTCATTAGGAATTTCATTATTACTATCAATTACACAAAACGGAATACCGAACTTTTCAGCTTCCACACAAACTTGTTTGACTAAATAAATATTAGGACAAACATATATACAAGGTCCCTCTCCTAAATTAAGTGCAGATTGTAGCATTAACAAACCAATTAAAGTTTTTCCTTCTCCAGTATGTAGCTTTACAATAAGATCTCTCTCATCTTTTCTATTGTTATACCACTCATCCAAAGCATATTTTTGAACAGGTCTCAAAGGACCCGCAATGCTCTTTCTATCAAGCGTATTATACAATTCAATAGGATTGGTAATTTTTAACTTACTTTTTAAAGCAATTTTTTTCTTAAAATCTACCATTTTTAGTACCTCCTTTTAATTTTATCGTTCTCATTTATTTTCATTTATTAATAAAAATGTATCCCACAAATAGCGAACAAGAGTTATACTTGCCCCAACAGATAATTCTGCATGTCGTTTTGTTAATCCATTAAATTTTGCAGAACGTCCATGTCCACTTCCATAATGATTTCTTAATTCAATTATTCCGCCACTTAAACCATTAAGACTCCCTGTAATTTGTTTCACAATTTTTTCTTCTTCTAAATCCATCGCCACGCTTTTATTGGGAATATTCAATGAACTTAGAGTTTGTTTTACAAGTTGTCCCATATTTATTGAATCTTTTATAATTTCACCATTGCTTTCAATGATTGTTTTACAACAACTTTCTAGTAATTCTTTTGACTTTCCTATTGCTTCTGTCGGATTTTCATTACACATTGCTACCATCAAATCTATTTGCTGATTCATATATTTACTAGAAAATTTTTTCTTTAACTCTTCTGATACTTTAGAAAATTTCTTAGAATATTGTTTTTCTCTTTCAATAATTTCCTTACACTTATTATAAAGAGATTTGTATGTGCTTCCGTTATAAGCTTTATCCTCTGATTCTATTTCTAAGGAATATCGCACTTCATAGTATTCCAGTAAATCATCCAATAATTTTACTACCTTATCATTATCTCCTTCATTTATGAATTCATTTAACGACTTACCCTTCGATAAATTATATTTCTCACACAAAGCTATTCCTACACTATGCAATGTGAATTCATCAAATCTATATGTAGAAAAATCTAAAACATACCCACCTCTATTTAACAAATCATTAAAGTATGTTCTTTCAATATAACTAATCATAAATTCCTCCAGTTCATTAAATTATTCCAAGTTATATTAAGAATCGAACTTAATGCACTCTACTATTTCCTCAATATCACAATCCAATGCATTACAAATTCTAAGCAAAACATCTGTAGTTATATTTTGTCCGTTCTTCATTTTGTAAAATGTACTTTTACTCACTTTTGCCTTTTCCATCAATTCATTATTTGTCATATCTAAATCAATGAGTTTTTTGAACAATCTTTTATAACTAAAAGCCCTCATTCTTATCCTCCATTCAAGAAAACTATATTTATTATATTATGCCATAAAATGTACTTTTTTCATAAATATATTCTTTTTAATCGAACTCGCATAAACAAAAACGGCCCCTCATATGAGGAGCCGTTCTATATAAAACCCTTACAGTGTCCATGCGAGTGCTTCACCACAGCTCGCATGCCTATCCCATTAGGCCTGGACTTTTATATTATTTTGTATGTTG
>NZ_CALHQO010000235.1:0-2350 GCF_938036635.1 uncultured Leptotrichia sp. | reverse complement strand
GAACAAGAACAAGAAAGAAAATCAGATTTTTCTTACGTTGCAGACAATAGGAAGAGCGTTCTTCCTGCCAGTTTCGATTTTGCCAGTTGCTGGATTATTGTTGGGTTTAGGTGCATCATTTACAAATCCTAAGACAATAGCATTTTATCATTTAGATGGATTGCTTGCACAAGGGACACCTATGAATTATGTCCTTACTGTAATGAATAACGTTGGACTTGCAGTATTTGCTAATTTGCCTTTGATATTTGCGATGGCAGTAGCATTGGGAATGGCGAAAAAGGAAAAAGGGGTTGCAGTGCTCTCTTCTGGACTTTCGTTTATAATAATGCATACAACTATTAAAACGTTATTGGTATTTAGTGGAAAAATTTTACCTGACGGGACTGTTTCGGAAAAAGTGCTGGATGGTGCGATAAGTTCGGTGCTTGGTATACAAACGCTTGAGATGGGAGTGTTTGGGGGAATTATAGTAGGACTTGGAGTTGCATTTTTGCATAATAGATTTTATAAGACAAAACTTCCTGCGGCAATATCATTTTTTTCAGGAGTTAGATTTGTGCCGATTATATGTACGTTTGCTTATATTGTTGTAGGATTTATTTCCTTTGCGATTTGGCCAGTTATTCAGCAGGGAATATTCTCAATTGGAAGAGTTGTAACAGGTTCGGGGGACATTGGAATATTTATTTTTGGATTTATGGAAAGAATATTAATACCTTTTGGACTTCATCACATCTGGTACATTCCATTCTGGCAAACAGGACTGGGTGGAAGTGCAATGATAGATGGAACAATGGTTTCAGGAGCACAAAACATATTCTTTGCAGAATTAGTATCGCCAAACACTACACGTTTTAGCATAGACGCGGCTAAATTTATGACAGGGAAATATTCATTTATGATGGGTGGACTTCCAGGAGCTGCTCTTGCAATGTATCATTGTGCAAAACCAAATAAAAAGAAAATAGTTGGAGGATTGTTACTTTCAGCAGCTTTAACAAGTTTTCTTACAGGGATTACAGAGCCTATTGAATTTACATTCTTATTCGTAGCACCTTTCGTATTTGTTGTTCATTGTATTTTTGCGGGAATTTCATTTGCACTTATGAGAATACTTGATATAGCAATAGGAACTACTTTTTCCTGTGGATTAATAGACTTCACATTATATGGAATTTTGCCGGGAAGTTCAAAAACGCACTGGATTAGATTATTGCCGATATTTGTAATATATTTTGTACTTTACTATTTCTTCTTTAAATTTGTTATACAAAAATGGAATTTAAAAACTCCAGGAAGAGAAGACGATGATGAAGATACAAAATTATACACAAAAGATGATTACAATACTATGAGAGACAGCCGAAAACAAGGTGCAGTAGCAGAAGATACAGTTTCACAAGCAATTATAGATGGACTTGGAGGACTTGATAATTTTGGTGATGTTACGTGCTGTGCAACTAGACTGAGAATGCGTGTAAATAATATGGATTTAGTAAATGAAGCGGCATTAAAGCGTACAGGAGCAATGGGAGTTATCAAAAAAGGCAGTGGAATTCAAGTTGTATATGGACCTACTGTATCAGTTATTAAAAGTAATTTGACAGAATATATTGAAAAAATAAAAGAACACGGTATGGAAGCTTCATTTGCAGAAGAAAAACCAGGAAGAAATATAGATTTGAATGTTTTGAACTTGAGTGAAGACAGTGTGAATGAAAATTATGAATCCCTTGAAGCAATAAATCAGATAATTGCTCCATATAAAGGTAAAATCTACGATATTGAAAACATTAGTGACAAAATTTTTAATACAAAAGTTCTTGGAGATGGTTTTGCGATAGAAATTGAAGGCGATGAAATAATCGCTCCAACTGACGGAACAGTAGTAAATGTTTATACAACAGAACATGCCTTTATTATACAGGATAAATTTGGACATAATATTTTGATACATGTTGGACTTGGAACATCTGGATTAAATGGTGAAGGCATAAAATTATTCAAGAAAATAGGAGATACAGTTAAAAAAGGCGAAAAAATTGGTACATTAGATAGAAATGCGATAACCAAAGCAGGAATTTCGTTAGTTTCACCTGTAACTTTCTTAAATGTAGACAAGGCAAAATATGGTATAAAAGTTGAAAAAGCTGGAAATGTGGAAGCTGGAGAAGAAACAGTTATATTTATAACTAAAAAATAATCAGTACAATTAAACCTCTATAATAATATAGAGGTTTTTATATACATTATTGAACTGTAGTACGTAATAATTTTAGTGGATATTAATTAAAATTTATAAAAAGTTTTTCTTGAAAAATTTTCTAATATTCGATAGAATAAAAAA